>PHAN01000003.1:0-147148 GCA_002841695.1 Elusimicrobia bacterium HGW-Elusimicrobia-1
CTTTTTCCGACGAACTCAAAGGTTTCAAGTTTCATTGACACTATTATACTTTAGTGCCAAATCTTTTACAATCACCTAAGATTATGAACGTAGATTTGCGTAATATCGGCTCCGGCGGAAGCATTTTTGCCGTCGTCCTTATTCCGGCGATTTGCGGCATACTTGTTGCCGCGCCGCCGGCCATCGGCCGCGACCCGGGGATTAAGACAATGCTCGATGAGCGTTATGGCGTTAAATCTTCGGCCAAAATGCTTTCAATTCTCAACGGAGCCGCCGCCGACGGCCTGCCCGACGATTTTCTGGTTATGCGTTTGCGCGAGGCCGCCGCAAAAAGAGCGCCCGCCGCCACGGCCGAAAAAATGCTGCTGTCACGTATAAAATCTCTTGAAAACGCGAGGCGTCTTTCGCGCATAGCCGTTTCCGCGGGTTTCAAAAACGCTGACGGGAAAAACTTCCTGGTGCGCGTGTCGGAAGAAATCGACGCCGGTATGAGCGAACAATCTTTCGAGGCATTGACGTCGGCCGGATTCAGGCAGAAAACCGCCGCCGCTCTCGGCGACGCGCTGTTGGCGCTTCGCGAGGTCAAAAGAATTCTCGGCGACGGCAAAGCCGCCTCGGACTTTGCGGTTTCAGCCGCCGTTCTCGGCGGACGCGATATTGCGGCATTGGGGTCGTACCTGGCCGCGGTGCCTTCGTCCCGCTCGGCGGAATTAAGAACTATTATCCGCGATTACGGCAAGTCGCGCGATGCCTCATCAATGCTTGATGCGTCCAGAAAACTTGCGGCCCGCCGCTGGAAACGCGAAGCCGAATCCGAAATCGCCGACGACAAAAAACTCAGATGACGGAAGACGATGTCCTTATCGTTAAACGTGTTCTCGCCGGCTCGCGCGATGACTTTGCCCTGCTGGTGGGGCGTTATAAAAATCTGGTTTTCGCTCTGGCGTACAGATTTTTCGACGACGCTTCCCGCGCGGAGGATGTCGCTCAGGAGACGTTTGTCAAGGCGTATAAGCGTCTGGAGTCGTTCAGGATAGAATACGATTTCAAAAATTGGATATGCGCCATAACACTTAACGTCTGCCGCGATATGAAGCGCAGAGACGCCCATCCGGCGCGGTCGCCCGCCGGATTATCGACGGAAACAGCTGAAAATATCGCGTTCGCCTCGCGCGACAAATTCTCGGCGTCATCCGCGCAGAAATCGCTTATACGGGCGTGTGTGGCCAATCTTCCGCCCAAATACCGCGGCGTAATCGTTTTGCGATATTTCGACGGCAAGTCCTACGAAGAAATCGCGGAAATCACCGCTCTGCCGTCGGGGACCGTCAAGACATATATTTTCAGGGCGCAAAAAATGCTTTACGAGATGTATGTCGACCTCAGAAAACGCGCGCAGGCCGCGCTGGTTTGAAACTTTTGCGCCGTTTGGCGCGTAGTAATGGGCGTAGGCGGTTTTATTCCGGTGTGGTTTGAAAAGTCGCGGCGCCTGCGGGGATTTTATGGATTTCGAATTCATTCGATTGCTTGAAGAACTTAAAAATGACAAACTCGGCGCGTTTTTGAGCGCGGATTTTGACAATAAAGTAATGCGCGCGGTCGAACAGTTGCCGCCTCGCGTCCGCGCCCGCCGACCGAAAACACTTTCGGACGTTGTTATTCGCGTCAAAGAAATCCTGTCGATTTTTTCGTCGGCGTCAGCCCCGTTAAGAGCTGTTTCTTTCGCTCTTGTGTCCGTCGCCGCCATATTCATTATCGCGGTAGTCGCGCCGCGGCGCGGTCGCCCCGTATTATTCGAGGTCGAAATGCCCGGCGCCGTTTCCGTCGCCCTGACCGGAGATTTCAACGGTTGGCAACTTCCGGGTATTGAACTTGCGCGGGATAAAAACGGAAGGTGGAGCAGGAGGATTAAACTTCCGCCCGGACGTTACCGCTATGTGCTTGTTGTCGACGATAAATTAATGCCCGATCCGTCGGCCGGAGAGTTCGTCCCCGACGGATTCGGAGCCCAAAACGCCGTTCTTGACACCGAGCGCCCCGTATTGCGAATGTAAAGTCCGGCGGAATCTTTGGAAGCAGCGGAGGATTTTTTATGAAGATTATGAAAAAAACAATTGCGGCTTTCGTGCTTGTCGCGGCAGCCGCGGTTTGCGCGCCGCTGTCGGCGGAAGTCAGCGTAACCAGGTTGAAAGGCGATGCCTCCGTCTGGGATGCCGCCGGCGGCCGCTGGCGTCCTATCTTGAAAAATGAAAAAATCGAGGCGGGTTCGCACGTCAGAACGTCCCGCCGGTCATCCGTAGAGGGTGAAACTCCGCAAAAGCACAAAATAAAAATCGACGAGAATACAAGAGTGATCATAGAAGAGGCCGACCGGACGTCCAGTGTGATATCTATAATTTCGGGCAGAATGCGCTCGTGGGTGAAGAAACTCAAGCCCGCCGATAAATACCAGGTAAAAACTCCGATATCAGTCATATCGGTGCGCGGCACGATTTACGATGTTTCATACGATGAAACCGGCAAGACCTCAAAGGTCGATGTTTTGGAGGGTGTCGTCGAAGCGCGCGAAGAAACGACCGGCGCCGAGGTATTGGTAAGGGCCGGAGAGTCGCTTACTATGCGGGAAGGCGTTGCGCCGTCGGCTCCGGAACCGACGCGTTCGGACGGCGCGGCATCCGGTATTTCAGATTCTGCCGTCGCCGCGCGTCAGGCGGTAAGAGCGGAGATGTTCGACGAGATATCCAGAGACGCCGTTCTGTCCCGCGCCGCGCAGGAAATGAAGGCCGCGGAGTACCAGAACGGAAAGGCCCTGGTCGACGCAAGGGGTCTTCGCGTGCGCATGGAGGAATATATCGTGCGCCCGGCCGACAATCAGTTTAAGTATGTGGCGCTCAACACCCGCGACGACAGATTTGATTTCGGCAAAATACTTTTCACTTTTTCCGGCGGCCTGCCGTCGGATCTTACTCTGGCCACGCGCACTATGTTTGAGTCCGAAGGCGCCGAAAAACCGTCGCTTTATCTGACCGGCGTGGATTCGGTAATGTCCAACACTGTCGATAAAGTCAACGAGATCGCCGCCGGCGGCGATATGTACCCCGACGACGCGCTTAATCCTTCCCGATGGACAATGTTCCCCGGCAGTTACGATTTCTACGTAAACGATATTAAGCGCTGGGGTTTTGCCGACGCCAACGCCGACGGCAGAATAAGCGCAAGCGAACTCTCGTACTATAACTCATCGGGCGGCAAAATCTCCGCGCCGACTGCGGAATTGGGTATGCCGTCGGGCGGCACGGCCTTTCACTTCTATCAGAAAAACGTTTATGCCGACGGTTTCTGGATAGCCGCATCGGACTACATCATAAACGACGACGGCAAAATAATAACCGTCGCGGATATGGCTGAGAAGACCTCTTCGGAACTCAAGGATTTCGCCTACAAGCTCAACTTTCAGCGGGAATACACTTCGAGCGCTTTCACCAATGCCTCCGCAAAAAACTCCGACGGAAACATAACCATAGACCTTGTGTTCAGTTCCAAACTTTTGATAGACTCCGGTATGCTTTCGCTGCCGGATCCCAAACGATATTCGGCGCCGTCGTATTGACCGGCTTATCGGCCGGTAAATGTCGCGCCAAATTTAGTGCCGTTCGCGAACGGAGTAATTAATGATAAGAAAGTTTCTATTCTGCGGCATGGCTTCCGCGTTGTGCTCTACCGTTTTTGCGCAAGACGTAAAGATTACGCCGGTCGCCTCGGTCACACTGGGCGGCGGGCGGTATTTTTATTCGGGGGCGGCTTCAAACGGCGGTTCGGCGGACGCTTATCTTTGTCCCGTGGTGAACTTTTCGCGCGACACCGCTCTTTTGCCTATGTATTTCGGGACATACCGCGGCACCAAGGATGTCAGAGAACTTGTGGGCGGCGGAACGCTTACTCAGGAGACGCAGGATCACGCGCTTACGCTCAGGTTTATAACGAGATTGTCGGATGACTGGCGACTGCGCGCTCGCGGAGGATACAAAGTCGAGTATGTCAGAGAAACGGTCGACGAATCGTGGGGCGCCGGACTTTTCGACCAGCGCCGGGCGCTTTTCGGCATTGAAGGCGAGACAGCCGTCGAGGGCGGCGGCTCGGTTCGATTCGGAGCCGATTATTATGCCATCGTCTATCCCAATTATCAGTCGCTTGTGACAAAAAGCGAGTTTGAAACTTCGCTGGATACAACCACCTATAAGGAACTCTCCACGAACGCCGGAACCAATCCGCTGGACAACACTAATTTGGCCGTGTCGGCCTCGTATTCCGGGAAACTTGCCGGAGAATCGGGATATAAAGTTTTCGTCGACGTTATTACAAAGAACTTCAACGACCAGAGTGTCGTTATCGTCGACGGTTCTTTTTCGCCGGCCATTCGCAGAGACCTGTCGGCCGCTCTTGGCGCGCGTCTTTCGGCCGTGTTCCCGCGCGCCCGCGCGGTTCTGAGCGATACTATTGAAAACTATTCTTCCAATCAAAATAGTTTCGACGCCGGCGCGGCCAAGTTTCTATCGGGGCATTACAACTATATCGGCAATACTTTTTCTCCGTCGATTTCTTTTTCGCTCGGCGAGTTCGAGCCGTTTTCGATGTTGAGTATTTTTGCGGAGTTTGCGGGCCGGTATTACTCGTCTCGTCCGGCCCAAAGCGCCACCGGCGTGTATACTTCCGACAAGATGTATCAGGCGACCCAGACGGCAGGGCTTTCGTTTACCCATCCGATTTACAAGGGATTTTCGGCCAGGATGACGTCGAGTTACCGGACGTCGTACTCGAACAATCTCTTTGAGGGCAACTATAAATACAACTACGACGTGTTCTCCTATTTTATGGGGATAAACTGGGATTTATAAGTTCGCCGCGCCGCTGTGATAAAAGTCACGGCGGGTATTTTTCCGACGGGGAAATGCGATTTTCCGCCCGCCTGCGGCCCTTTCTGAAACAAACGGCGCTCCACCGCCGTAGTAAGTATCGGAAGCCGTGTCAATACCTGAGTTTTTCCGGAGAAAACATATGAAAAAAACAATTTTCGCAAAATCAGTCGCATCGGCGGCTATAATTGCGCTGGCTGCCGTGTCTGTTCGCGCGGCCACGCTGAAAGTAAAGGTTGTGGACGATACGACATCGGCGGGTATCGAAGATGTCGCCGTGATGGCAGTGGCTTTTGTGGACGGGTGGGACGAACCGAACGCCGATTATACCCAAGTGAGCAAATCTTCTCCGGCGGGCGCGGCCACTTTCAGCGGTCTGGCCCACCAAGATTCGTTTTCCAGAAAGATAACCTACAAGATAGCGCTTTCCAAGCACTTTTATCTGCCCTCAATAAAAGAACAAATCAACAACCCCGGCATTCCGAAAGTATCTTTTCTGAATGCGGGAGACGTCAACGAGCAGTTTCTCAATAATCCTATGAGAATGAGATACGCCCCGTCGGATTTCAGAGCCGGCGCGCTTCATATCAGGATTGCCACCACTTCTTTTTCCGGCGGAGAACTCGTAATGCTGGATTTGCGCCATCGAATTACCGGCGAGCCGGTCGGTTTCAGTTTGCAAAAAGTCCAACTGCCTTCCGTTTCGTCCGATACGCATCTGAGTTTACGGATAACCAACGTTCCTCCCGCTCCGGCCAATACTTACAGAATGCTTCTTGCCAAAATGAGCACGCCCGACGGCGTCGACGTAGTGATTTCAACCGCGGTGGTTAATTCAACCGAGCCCGCTTCGGGCAACGCGCAAACGGTCGCATTGGGTTTTGTGTCCACTTCACGTTCCGACGCCGTTTCAATTGACGACACAAGCAGGATAGCTTTTGAGGGCGTGGTTCGCGGACTTGTAAGCGGAGCGATCGTGCCGGTCGCTAACTGTACCGTCGAGATAAGAGACACTGACCGGTCGCAGGATCCGGAAACCGGCAGAATGTACAGCGACTTCAACAGCTTCAGAACTCTGAGCGACGCATCCGGCCGCTTCGTCGTCATGAAGCCGGATACCGGCGATATCAGGCATTCGTCGTATTCGGTGAACGTTTCAAAACTCGGTTTCAAATCGGGCAGCGATTGGGGCGCCTATCCCGTCGCCGGCGGGCCGGGACGTCTCTACACCGGTTCGCGCATATTACTGCCGCAATACGAATTGCAGGAGGCCACGGGAGCCATACGGGGAATAGTCACGCTCAACGGCAAACCTTTGCCCGACGCGTATATCTGGATAAGTAATGAGTGGGACAAATTCGTCGGCCCGTATAATTACAGGGGCGAAGGCGGGCAGTATAGCGTAAACACGCGCGGCGACGGTTCGTTTGATTTTATCGGACTTGCTCCCGGGCAGTACAATATGGGAGTTAATCACAGCGTATTGAAAGGCAACACCGATTACTGGACGGGCTGGGAGCGTGGCCAGAATGATCCTAATCCGACCGAGGTATGGAACTTCCGCTACACCTATAATTACGGCGAAGATCAGAGGTCGAGCCGTCCTGCGTCGGCGTTCGATCCCGATGCCGGCGGGCCTCTGCCTCCCGACTATTACCGTCTTACCGACGACAGAAGGATAGTCATCACCGGCGATACGATAAAATCCGTGGTATATTCCACGTCGGGCGCGGTTCTGGTAGTCGCCGGCGGCGATATAAACGTGGCTTTGACGGTAAATATTTCCACCCAGGCGCGTATTGCCGGAAATTTTTATTTCCCTGAGTCGGTGTTTATAGCTTCTTCCGACGCAATAAAGGTCATCGCGCATCCCGTTGATCCTTCCACGGGACGCTGGCTTGAGCACGACGGACGGGGCACGGTATATTACGCCGATCCCGACGGGATGTCCGGATGGGGCAATCACAAGCCCATAGACATAGAAGTATCCACCGGCACATATTACGTCGAGATAAAATCCGACAAATGGGTGCCCGTAAGATCTTTTAACACCCGTGTGACGGTAACGGAACCCGGGTCGGTCGCTGTATTGCCGCCGATATTTTTGGTGCGGGCCGGACGGCTTGAGGGCAAAATACGCCTTCCCGACGGCAGTTATTTTCAGGCGAAACAAAACTCCGACGGCTCATGGAACAGCGCCAACATAGAGGTAAGGGGCACAGGTGTCGACTATCGGCAGAATACACAACTTTATTACGGCGCTCCGGATCCCGCGCGTTTCGTGTTCGACGCGCTTCCTCCCGGTAAATATGATTTGAGGATTGAACTGAAAAAATACACTCCGTCGGGCGGCAACGGGGCGCCGCTTTATCCCGAGGCGGTCATATCCGGCATAAGAGTGCTCAGAGGCGAGACGTCTTTCGTCGAGGCGGGCGTAAAGACCGGCATATTCTGCGAACCGCTCGCGCCCGAACCGCCATTAACCCCGGAGGTCGACTACACGCCGCGCGGCGGCCCGAATGCGGCGGGATTATACGGAATAATAGGATTTCCGTCGGACTTTACGCCCAAGGGCGCCGATATACAGGCGCTTATGGAGAACGACGGCCGTCTTGAAGGAATATACGTGCCGTTTTTCGATTACCGGAACGGCGCATGGACGGTTAACGGACTGCACGCGGGCAAATATAATTTCTATATGATGTTCGTGCGGATGTTCGGCGAGCGCGACGCTCTGCCGGGCAACGACGGCCCGCCCAGAAATAACAGAGACGCCTGCTTAACGCTTATAAGCCGCGCCGAAAACGTGGACGTTAAATCCGACGATCTTGCTCCCTGCGCCAATTTCCAGATAGTTATGGGGGCCGGCGTAATGGGCCCGGGAATAATCACGGGTTCTGTGAGGGGCAGTAAAATTCTTACCGAGGCCGACGCCGACACTTACAAGGGCAATATGAAGGAATTGGTCAAAGGTGTAATACCCACCGCAATGCTCTATGACATGGACGGCAATCTGAGGGGATTTTCGGCCGCAAGACCGCTGCCCGTTCCGGAAGTTATGGGGGCGTGGGACGCGGCTTCAATCTCCGGCGACGTGATCGAAATGAACCGAGTTATCAATGCCGCCGCCAGCAAGCTCGAATACTATATAGACAATGTGCCGCTGGGTAAATATGTTCTGGTTTGTGAAACCAAGAACTACCCGCCCGCCACAAAAGTGGTCACCATTTCCACCGGCGCGACGGTAGTTAACATAGATTTCGATACCGACGCTCAGGCAGGCGCCGGAATATCCGGACGCGTTACCGACGCCGCCGGCAATTCCATAGCCGATGCCAATGTCATACTGACTCACCGCCTGGTGACCAAAAAAACCCTCACAGCCCGCGCCGGCGGCGCGGCAGGGACTTTCTCGATTCCCGGCCTTCCGGCCGGTTCATGGAGAATAGATGTTACTAAGGCCGGCTACGCTCCGGCCGGGACGCGCGTCTCTCTGGGAAAAGAAGATAAGAGCATTGCCGTCGCGCTCACGCCGGCGACGGCAAAAATATCCGGCAAGATATATGTCCGCGAGGGCGGATGGAGCGTTAAAAACACTTACGCCGGAGCAAAAGTGGTGGCCTATAACGAAACTCTCAATGTGGCCAATCCCACGAAATATCTGCCCGCCACGACGGTAAAGACCGCCAATGACGGGTCATACATTGTGCCCGACATAATAAAGGGCAATACTTATTACGTTTACACTTTCGTTCCGGAGCGTCCGGTTTATTATAAAAGGATCTATGTCTCCGTCGACGACACGACGGATATCGACTTTGACGTGAAGCCGTCCACGCCCACGCTCAAGGTCGTTATGAAGAGGACTGACAATCCCTACATATTCAGATTTATCGTCGAGTCGCCGCGGCCTCTGGTGTCCGCGCCGGAGTGTTATTATTCGCCCGGGCAGACATATAACGCCCTTGCCAAGATTCGCGCGCTGCCGACGAAAAGCGTAAAGAATTCCTATATCGTCGAGGTTGAAATTCCGTCGAACTCGGACGAAGAATACTATACCCTTAAAATAAGGGGACAGTACGGAATGAACGAGTATATGAGCGAGACGGTCACTTTCAGCCAGAAATCCTCGGTAAAGGCCAAAAAAGAAGTCGCCGACGAACTGGCCGAGGGCGGCTCCATACTCATAGACGACGAGCGTTCCGACAACACCGAGGTCAAACTTGAACCGGGCTCGCTTATCTCCGAAGAGATGGTCGACCTGCCCGTAGGCGGTTTCCTCTCGGCGCTTCCCAACGTCAATATGTCGCGCACGAGCAAGGAAATATCGCGCCTGATGGACACTGTGCTGTCCGACATCGCCGCATCGGACGTTTACGAGATGAAACTCGACCGCGCGCAGATAAATAAACCGTTCGACGTGGCGCTTGCTTATGACCGCCGCAAAGTTGCCGACGACGAAGTCGCCGATCTCAAAGTATATCGCTATAACGACGTCACCGGAAAATGGAAGGCAATGCCGGGCGTGGTCACGGTCGATCCTCTGACCGCCACTGTCGCCGTGGAAACGGACAACATCGAGCAGGAAACGACTTCGCGGCCGGCTGCGCGTTCCGTCATCAGAAGCGGCGTTTACGCCGTCAACCGCGCGGCTTCGACATCGCAGACGGGGATGTTCGCCGTGTTCAAGAACGATCCCGAGAGCGCCAAAAATTATACCGGCTCGGCGTTTGTCATATTAAACTTTCCGAATCCGTTCGACCTGAACGCCAAGACCGTCGCGCCCGATTTGAGCGACGCCAATTTCACGCAGGCGTCGATCACCGGCACCCTCATCAAGTATTCTCTGCCGTCGGACAAGAGCGGACAGATAAAGCTTTACATATATAATCTGGCCGGAGAACTTGTCAAAACCATCGACGAGGGACAGAAAACCGGCGGCTATTATTACTATACGGAATGGGACGGCAAAAACGAAACCGGCCAGTCCTGCGCAAGCGGCGTTTATTTCCTTATCGCCAAAAAAGGTTCGGAAAAACTGACGGCCAAACCGCTTAAACTGGCCATAATAAAATAAGGAGACCATTGAAAAAACTATTTTTTGACCATTTTGTCATTCCCGAATGCTTTAATCGGGAATCCATTATTGACAGAAACTCTGGATTCCCGCTTCCGCGGGAATGACATTACAAGGGTTTTTCAAAGGCCTCATAATGCGATAATTAAGAGGTACATTTATGAAAACAAAAAAATACTCGATAAAATGGATGGTCGCCGTGTCGGCGTTGTCAGCGGCGGCGGCGGCCTTTCCGTCGGGCGTTTTCGCGGGGGTGGGAACGACCGCCGCGCAGTTTCTTAAGTTAAGCCCCACTGCGCGCGGAGCCGCCATGGCCGACGCTCAAGGCGCTTCGGCCGACGATGTATTCGCTATTTACTCAAATCCGGCAGGCCTTGCCGCTATGGAAAAAGCCCAGCTGGGGGCGTCTTATATTACATATTTTACCGACGTAAATTACGGATTCGTGGGTTACGCCGATCCCGATAAAAGCATAGGAGCGGTGGGCATAGGTTTGACGTATCTTGTGATAAACAAGATAGAACGTTATAGTATCAACGAAGTTAAAGGCGATGATTTCAACGCCGGCGATATGGCGCTGTCATTCGCCTGGGCGCGCCGCGACGCGATTCCGGCGGTGCTTGAAAACACGTCGGTCGGCGCGGCGCTCAGATTGATATCGTCCGAGATAGACCAGACGGCCGCCTATACCGCTTCCGTCGACATCGGAGCGATTCACCGTCCGGTTTCCGACGTGGCTGTCGCCATTGCCGTGCAGAATATCTCGCCCGGGCTCAAATTCAGGGAAGTCACCGATAACCTTCCGCTCAATATCAAAGTCGCCGGAGCTTACGACGTTACCGAAGACGCCCGCCTGGGTCTTGAAATAAATCAGTACATCATAGACGCCAAATTCTACGCCGCCGTCGGCGGGGAATATTGGTTGTCCGAGAGGCGCCTCGCCCTGCGGCTGGGATATAAATACGGATACGACACGGCGTCGCTGGGCCCGCTTGTCGGCATTACCGGCGGTTTGGGTTTCCGCATCTGGGGAGCCGGATTGGATTACGCTTTTGTTCCGTTCGGGGATTTAGGCGATACTCACCGCGTGACTTTTTCCGCGAAATTTTAGAAAGCCAACCGAAAACACAGCCGCTCAAAAAAAGCGCTGTCGCCTTTGTCAAATCATCTGACAACCCGGCCATCCAATCATAAATCCCCCTCTTTCCCCCTTTTTTAAAGGGGGATTTTTTTTAGGGAGGATTTGGCAACCTCTCTTTTTTTGTATAATCAAACTTATGATTACTACAATGTCGGCGGAAGATATTCTTGCCATAGTCCGTTCCACCCACAGTAACCCTCATTACGTTCTGGGAATGCACGAAGTCGAAACAAAAGCGCCCGAAGGCGACAAGAAATGCGTCGCCGTGAGGGCATTTTTCCCGGATGCCAAAGAACTCCGCGTTATAGACGCGGCCGACGACACAAAGTCCTGGCAGGCCGACAAGATTCACGGCGACGGACTGTTCGAGGCGATAATCTGGGATCGTCCCGCGAAATTCCGTTACAAACTAAAAATCTTGAATTACGCCGGCGGCGAGTGGGTTACCGAAGACGCTTACGAAGAGTGGATAAACGATTTGACCGGATACGACCGGTATCTTTTTTCGCGCGCCACGCACTATAAAATTTACGAAAAAATGGGCGCTCACATACGCACGATAAACGGCAAGCGCGGAGTGTTCTTTTCCGTCTGGGCGCCGAACGCCGCGCGCGTATCCGTAGTCGGGGATTTCAATAACTGGGACGGCCGCAAGAATCCTATGGATCTTCTTAAGGATTCGTCGGGCGTATGGGTATTGTTTCTGCCCGGCCTTGGCGTGGGCGACCTTTATAAATACGAGATAAAAACGCGCGACGGCGCGATTCTTCTTAAATCCGACCCGTACGCGCTTTTCGCCGAGCAACGTCCCAAAACTTCGTCGGTTGTTCACACGCTCGAGGACTATAAATGGACCGACGACAAATGGCTCAAACAGCGCGCCGAGCAGGATTTTTTGAACCGTCCCGTCAGCGTGTACGAAGTTCACGCCGGTTCGTGGAGGCGCTCTCCGGCTGACCCCGATAAGTTCCTGTCTTACAGGATTCTTGCCGAAACTCTTGTTCCCTACGTAAAAGAAATGGGCTTCACCCACATACAGCTTATGCCTTTGGCCGAGCATCCGCTCGACGAGTCGTGGGGGTATCAGGTTGCCGGATATTACGCTCCCACATCGCGCTTCGGCGAGCCGCGCGACTTGCAGTATTTTGTCGACAAATGTCACGAGGCGGACATAGGCGTGCTTATCGACTGGGTTCCCGGACATTTTCCCAAGGACGCGCACGGTCTCAGACGTTTCGACGGCACCGCGCTTTACGAACACGAAGACCCGCGCATGGGCGAGCATCCCGACTGGGGGACCCTGATATTCAACTACGGACGGCACGAGGTTAAAAATTTTCTCATATCCAACGCTCTCTACTGGCTGGACAAATTCCATTTCGACGGCCTCCGCGTCGATGCCGTGGCCTCTATGCTTTATCTCGATTACGGCCGCAAATCCGGACAGTGGCTGCCGAACCGCTACGGCGGCAAGGAGAACCTTGAGGCCATAGAGTTTCTCAAACATCTGAACTCCGTCGTGTACCAGTATTTTCCTGGCGCTATGATGATAGCCGAGGAGTCGACTTCGTGGGCGGGCGTTTCGCGTCCGGCTTATCTGGGCGGGCTTGGTTTCGGGTTTAAGTGGAATATGGGATGGATGCACGACGTTCTGGACTACATCCGAAAGGACCCCATCCACAGGAGATTCCATCACAATCAGCTTACGTTCGGACTTCTCTACGCCTGGAGCGAAAACTTCATCCTGCCGTTTTCCCACGACGAAGTCGTGCACGGAAAGGGTTCTTTGATAAACAAGATGCCCGGCGATTACTGGCAGAAATTCGCGAACTTGCGGGCACTCTACACTTTTATGTGGGCGCACCCGGGTAAGCAGATGATTTTTATGGGACAGGAGTTCGGGCAGTTTTCCGAGTGGAACTGCCGCAAGTCGCTCGACTGGCATTTGCTTGGTTTCGAAAAACACTCCGGCATTCAGGCGTGCGTGCGCGACCTTAACGCCGTCTACGTCCGCGAAAAAGCCCTCTGGTCGAAGGACTTTGCCCCCGAAGGTTTTGACGGCATAAACTGCGACGACTCCGACAATTCGATAATATCTTTCATCCGACGCTCCGACGACCCGAAGGATTTTGTGGTTGCGGTCGTAAACTTTACTCCGGTTCCCCGCCGCGGATACGTTCTGGGCGTGCCGGAGGATTGTTACTACGAAGAAATCTTCAACTCCGACGCCTCCGTCTACGGCGGCTCCAACGTCGGTAACATCGGCGGCGTCCGCGCCCGCTCCGGCCGCGGCGCCCACCGCAAACCCCACTCCATAGAAGTCAGCATTCCGCCTCTCGGCGGGCTGATATTAAAACCCAGATACGATAAATAACAGCCGATACAAATAAAAAAGCGCTCCGTCGCCTTTCGAGTGACGGGACGCTTTTTTTATGGTTGCGGGGGTGGGATTTGAACCCACGACCTTCAGGTTATGAGCCTGACGAGCTACCGGGCTGCTCTACCCCGCGATTTTTTTCTTCCCGACGATTATAACATATACTCCGCCGCGAAGTCAACCCGCCTGAGTTCCGCGGAATTTTGTATAATTTCCGCTGTATGACAATAATGCGATTGCGCCTCTCCCTCGCCGCGACGTCCTTGTCGCTTGTGGCCGCGGTTTCCGCCGTCGCGCGGGCCGGGTATCCGCCGGCCGTCTCGCCCGCCGCGCTCAACGCCGCGAAAATCGAAGCCATCAAATCATTCGGCGCGCCGTCGGGCGAAGTCGCGTCGCAGAATGTCGCCGACGCGTATTATCTCGGCGGTAAATACGACGTGGCCCGCGCCCGCCATCTGAAATTCCTGAATCAATATCCCGCCTCGCCTCTCGCCGAAAAATCCGAATATTATCTCGCCGATACGTCTTATCGCCTGGGTATTTATGCGGAATCGCTCTTGGTCGCGGAAGCTTTTGTCGCGAAATATCCGTCGAGCCGTTACGCCGGTCACGCCCACCTTTTCAGGGCGCTTTCAATGTTTAAGTCGGAACGCTATACGGAGGGACTTACCGCTTTCGGGTACTACCTCAACCGTCACCGCGTCGCGGGCCTCGACGAAACAGCCAAAGTATACGTGGCCGAGTCGTGGTTTCAGAGGGCCAGCTATAAGGAGGCCGCCGTCGAGTTCCGCGGACTTCTTGCGGCATATCCCAAATCA
This sequence comes from Elusimicrobia bacterium HGW-Elusimicrobia-1, assembly GCA_002841695.1. Lineage (NCBI taxonomy): Bacteria > Pseudomonadati > Elusimicrobiota > Elusimicrobia bacterium HGW-Elusimicrobia-1. The sequence continues at coordinate 14,327 of PHAN01000003.1, forward strand.
TCGTCGAAGGCGCTGGCGCAGTTTCGCATAGGAGAGATTCTCTTAAGGAGTAATAACCCCGCCGATTCCCGCGGGGAGCTTGAGAAGATATTGTCCGATCCGGAAATGTCGCCGGAGTTCAAATCAAAAGCTCTCTATATGATCGCCGAGAGTCACTACCAGCAGAAAAATTACCGTTCCGCCGCGAAATGCTACAAAAGAATAATAGATGATTTCGCCCGTTACGGGGAAGCGCCGCACGCCCGTCTGGGTCTTGCGTGGTGTCATCTGGGAGAACGCGATTATCAGTCCGCTCGCGCGGCCTTCTCGGCTTTTTCGGCGAAATATCCGCGCCACTGGGCTTCCGCCGACGCAGCTTATCTGGCCGCCATATGCGTGTATCTCGCCGGAGACAACGAATCCGCGGCGTCGGATTTTGCCGGTTTCATTAAATCCTATCCGTCTTCTCCGCGCTCCGCCGACGCATACTACTACACGGGCCACGCCAAATACCGCGCGGGGCATTTTGCCGAAGCGGCGGAAATTTTCAAGAATTTTGCAAAGAAATATACCGCGAACGGGCTTAAAGAATATGCGGATTTTATGCGGGCGGAATGCTTGTATAAAACGGCGGAGTATGATTTGGCGCGGCGGCATTATTCGGAATTTACCGAAAGGTATCCCGCTTCCGGTCTGGCCGACGACGCCTACTACAAAATAGCGCTGTGTCATTTGAAACGTATGGATCTTGCGCTGGCGGCGTCGGTTCTGGCCGATGTGACATCCAAATATCCGTCGACGGAAACCGCGCTCAGCGCGCGACTCGCTCTGGCCGAAGTGCTGTTCGCGCAGGGCAAAAAAAACGAGGCCTTCGACGCGCTCAAAGGCGCGTACTTGAAACACAGGGGCGCATCCGCGCAGTTTCTTATCGACGCTCAAACGGCCTCGCTTTACGCGAAATCCCTCGAATGGCAAAAAGCAGCGGACTTTTATGAATCCGCCCTCAATGTAACGGTTTCTTCGTCGGCCGCGCGCGAGGAGACCTCGTTATCTTACGCCCTGTGTCTGGTCAATCTCGGTCGCCGCGCCGACGCGCGAAAAGCGCTTGCGCGGCTTTTATCGTCGGAGAATGTCTCTACGGCAGCGGAGGCATTGTTCCGTATGGCCGAAGCGGATTTCGACGAGCGCGATTATAAATCGGCTTCCGCGAAATACGAGAAAATCGTCTCGGCGCATCCGTCGGCCCGCTCGGCGCCGCAGGCGATGTTCCGTCTGGGCGAGATTGCCAAACAAGACGGCGACTTGTCCCGCGCTTACGATATCTGGGCCGATATAGTCGAGAAGTATCCGTATTCGCCCGTCGGAGCCCAGACGCTGGCCGAAGCGGCGCAGTATTTGCGCGACAACAAAAAATACGATAAGGCGCTTTCCGTCTATTCAAAAATAGAGTCCTCGTACCTTTATACCGATTTGGCCCGCGGCGCGTCTTTGGCAATTGCCGGAATCCACAGAGAAACAGGAAACTCGGGTCTTGCCGCGGAAAAATACGAGCGCATCGTATCGGCGGCCCCGCCCGCGCACGTGGCCGCGGAAGCGGCATTCGCCTTGGCGGAGATAAAAGCCGAACGCGACGAGACATCCGCATCGCCCAAGAAAACCCGCGCGGCTTCGGCATTTCTTAAAGTTGCCGCCGACTATCCCGACACGGATTTTGCCGCGGAATCTATTATGAGAGCGTCCGCGATTTACGACGCGGCGGGTGAAAAATCGCTGGCCAAAGAAATGAAAGACCGCCTGGCCGGGCGCTATCCTTCGTCGGCGCCGGCGGCGCGTCTGGCCGTGGAGGCCGCCCGCGTCAAAATGAATGCCCGCGAATACTCCGCGGCTATCGATATTCTGGGTCCCGCCTCGGCGGGGCGTTCCGAGGATTCGGCCCGCGCCCAGAAAATGGCCGGCGACTGTTATTTCAAAATGTCGAGGTATTCCGAGGCGGCGGTGGAGTATCTTAAAGCCGTCTATCTTTTCAGAAATTACGAATCCATCGCGTCCGAAGCGCAGTTTTTGGCAGCCAAGGCGCTGGAATTAAAAAAAGACCGGCGCGAGGCCGTCAACGCTTATCGTCGGACGGTCGATTTCTTTCCGGGCACGCTCTGGGCCGCCGAGGCCGACGGCCGCATCAAAGAACTTTCAAAATAATTCTCAGCGATATGAAAAAAAATGGAACGGCCCGCCTGCCGTCTGGAAATGCGGCGGCGGTATTAAATCCCCCTCTTTCCCCCTTTTTCAAAGGGGGATTAAGGGGGAATTTTCGCGGCAATCAAGATAAATCCTGGCGGGTTGCCGTCGCCGCAAAAACCGATGCGGCGCGATTCCCGCGAACGCGGCGCGCAGCTTTTGCCGCCTGCTTTTTTTTATTGGCGGCAAACGGCTTTTCCGACGAGAGAGAACCTGTAAGCGTTTCCGAGCCGGTGTTTCGCGAGTCGCCCGTGGCCATCGAGCAGCAGGGCGACGTCAGTATAGACGAGCCGCTTTTAAGAAAACAGACATTTATTCCGGATTCGCCGCAGTTCCGTCTGCCCGATATACCGTCGGTGTATTTTATGGCGAACCCGTCCGACGTCCGGCGGCTGGACTTCGGCTGGGCCGCTGGCAGTCACAATTTTTCGCGCGCGGAGCTTTCATACATTGTTTCGACCGGCGCGGCGCGTCTTGAACTGTCGGCCGCCGCGGCGTCGTCCTTCGGGCCGTCGCCCGACGGAAAACTATCGCGCGCATCGCGGGAAATCGCCGCCGCGCGTTCTGCGGAACTGTCGCCGAGAGTTTCTCTTGATGTGTCGGCAGGGTTGTCGGAAAAATCCGTCCGGACTCTGGAAAAAACTCGCGCAAGTTTCGCGGCCGCGCTCGGGTACCATCCCGCCGACGGCGTGGTCGTTTCGGCTCGCGGCTCGTCGCAAAACATCGACGCGGGGCTGCGCCCGTCCGCCGAACCCGCCATCCGCGCCGATTACCGCGACGCCGACGTCGAGGCGCGCTTCCTCCCCGACGCCGATACCGCCGTCTACGGAGGAATCGCGGTTTACTCGGGAGGACTTCCGTCGGGCGGCGATATTTCCATGCCCAAAGCCGGTCTGGACAAAATATTTTTCGACGTCGCCACGCTGTCGGCCGAAGTCAGGAACGAATCGGGAAATACCCGCTCGTCGGTGACGGTCGGGCTGCGTCCCGCCGACGGTTTCAGAGTGTATGTTTCGCGCCGCGACGGCTACCGTATCATAGCGCCCGACGACCTGTATCCCGACGGCCTTTTCGTCGTTACGCCGTCGGATTTTCGCGGGACATACCCGGAAAACGTTCTGGTTTCGGCGGGCGCGCGGTACGCTCCGCGCTCGGCATCCTCGGCCGGCGTGGAATTTACCCGCCGCGAAATCACGAATCATTTTTATCTTAAAGCTTCTTCATCCGCGGCCGCGCTTGAGCCGTCGTTCGTCGGCGGGGCCGTCGAAATAAACGATGTCGCCGGCTCTCTGAAACATCGTCTCGGCGGTTTTGAATTAACCGTCGGATTTTTATACAATACCGGCGAGTCCGTCCCCGGTTTTCCGAAGTTAAAATCGACGACGCGCGTCGGTTACACCGTCGATGGTTTTTCGGCCGGCCTCACTCACGAGGCCGCGTCGTCGAGGATGTTCGGCATCTCTCCCGAAGTATTCGCCGCCGACCTGTCAGTCGTGGATTTGGACGCGGAAATCAGGTTCGCGCCGGGACTGTTTCTGCTTGCCTCGGCCCGCAACGTATTTTCCGCCGTTAATGAAATTCAGCCCGGCTTCGTCTCCGACGAGCGGGAGTTTACGCTGGGAATAAAAGCGTCTTTCTGAACTTTGAGGCGGTCCCCGCGCCGGAGCGCTGCCCTGACGCGGGTATCCGAAGGAAAAAACAATGATAGATTACATTTTCAAGGGCGGTTTTATGATGCTGCCCCTCATCGCAAGTTCGGTCATTGCCCTCGCCATTATCATCGACCGGCTTATTTTTTTCCGCCGCATCTCCGTCGACGAGCGCATTTTGATGTCGCAGCTTGCCAAAGAAATTAAGAACAAAAATATCGAGGGCGCCATAGCCGTATGCGCGAAGCATCCGGGTCCGCTGGCGGCGATTCTTGCGGCGGCCATCCGCAAATTTTCGCTCGACCGGCGGGAAATAGAAAACGCCATCGAGAACGAAGTCGTAAACGAAATGCCCAAGGTCGAAAAATATATTCCGGGGCTGGCGGTCATAGCGTCCGTCTCGACCCTTATGGGTTTTACGGGAACCGTCACCGGAATGATACGGGCATTCGGCGACATCGCCTCGCGGGGCGTCTCCTCGCCGGCCGTGGTGGCCTCAGGAATTTCCGAGGCGCTCATAACCACCGCCACCGGACTGATTATAGCGATACCGACGATGCTGTTCTATCATTATTTTTCGTACAGAGTTTCGCGCCTTACGCTTGAAGTCGAAAAATGCACCAACGAACTTTTGGAGATTAAACCGAAATAAAAATGAATAATGAAAGACTCGGTCTCGCATTTTGGCGCAAGATATTTTTTTATCTGATGGTTTTCTTGTCAGTGTCGCTTTCCATAGGCAGCGCCGCGACAACTTCTCAGGGAATCAAGCCGCCCGTCGAAAAAACGACAGTCAGTATTCGTGACGGCAAAAAGATAATAGTCGCGGACCCGAAAACCAAAAGAGAAAAAGTTATTCTCTCAAATGATGACCCCGCGCTTGATATTTACCCCGGCGGAGTTTTTTTTGACGCCATACTTTCTCCCGACGGTAAAAAGATAGCATTCAAAGGCGGCGTTTTGCATGATTATGAGTTTTCCGAATTGTGGGTGATTAATGCAAACGGCGGCGGATTGAAGAAAATCGTATCGTTAAGAAAAGGAGGTCACATTAAATCGGAGGGAGAGTTTCCCGCTTACACATCACTGCCGGAAAATCATTGGTCAAAATGGGAAGACGCGTACATAGAAAATTATTTTTGGTCGCCGTGCAGCAAAAAAATCGCTTATATTATTTGTGTGAGCGTATCCTTCGTAAAAAAAGAAAAAGATAGTTGTGAAAAACAACACCGGACGGATGTGCGCATAAAAGATATTGCAACCGACGGGGATACTCTTATCGCGACATTCAATCCCGACAGATTGGTTACATTAAACGATATAGAATGGGAAAACACCGGCCACACTATTAAATTTAAGACAAAAATCAAAGAATGGAAAACACAGGAGGAATAAATATGCCTGTTACCGGCAACAAAGAAGGTTTAAAACAGGAAGTGCTTGACAAGTTGGAAGAGATTAGCCGAAACACCGGCAAAACCGTGTATATAACCGACGGATATAGAGATGAGCAAAAGGATATGCCGACAAAAACCCACGGGCAGGGAATTGCAGCAGATATTTACATAGACGGGATGAATACGGTGGAGATTTCCCGCGAATTGGAAAAAGTCGGATTCACAGGACTCGGTCAATACTACAACAATGACAATTCAATGACGACTTTTGCCCACGGCGACCTTCGGGACGCTGAAACGAAATGGGTGCACCGCGAAGACGCCCAGGGCTCAAGAAAATTCATTAAATGGCCCGAAGAACCGTGGAAATAATCCCCTATGAAAGCAGTCGTTATTGTTCGTGATAGTTTGTTGTTTGCGGCGATAGGTCAAGAATTCCCGCATAAATTATTCTATAGACATTCCGAAACACTTGACATCTGCAACGCAAAGAGTAAATCCTGCGGTTACGACGAGGTATATCCCGCAAAATATCTGTTCGGATATAAACAAGGGGGCAGACATTATCAAGGGTTGATATCAAAATATCTCAACGATGGTGATGAAGTTTATCTTTTCGCCGAATCGGCGATATCAGCGCATCTTGAAGATGTTTTAAATTGCGATTTTCTCGACGTGCAATTGGCGTCTTTGGAAGATGCTTTCGTCCGCATTGTGGCGCACAAAGGTATTTTCGTGCGGGGATGGCTGCCTGAATTTCTGGCAGATAAGTTTCTTCTGGCACTCTTTGTGTATGCTTCTTTCGGACATACCGAATACGTTCCAAATCAAATAAACATTCCCAAGAAAACGGAGTGTTCCGACGCGTTGATTTCTTTTTGTCGCAGACATCTATCCTCTCGATACGTCATATTAAAAACCTCCCACGGCTCGGCGTCCGCGACGGGGCTACCGCGCGAATATTTAATATGCCGCAATGAAAATCTCGATTTTGCGCTGCCGTATTATCTGAAAATATGCAAAGATGAATGTAATCTCGCGAGTGTGATGGCAATGGAATTTATTATAAACGAAAATACACTTGCATCGCCGCCCGATAACGTCATTTACAAGGCAAATTGTATCGGCGTCGGCGCCGACGACAAATCGCGCGCGGCGTTTGTCTCGCAGGAGTGTCAGAAAATAACAAATAGTTATAACACATATTTGACGGATACAAGGCCATACGCAAAAATAAGCGAGGTTTTCGGCGGCTCACATTTTTCGACGGCAAGCGTCGAGAGGTACAGCATTATACTCGAACCTTTCAAATTTTCGGACGCCATATTTACATTGGATTTCGTCCTTTCATCGTATGGCGCTCCTAAAATTCTTGAGATAAACAAGATCTCCGGCATTTTTTCGGATGTGTTCAATGCCGGCGGCATAACCGCTTTGGAAAGTTATATTTCTTGCAAACAAGATTCTTTTGCGGCGATTTCCGTCGAATCGTTAAATCATTATAAAAACTTGGTTATGGATTGGTCGTCTGCGGGTTTTTTTGACAAAGTGGTTTGTTTGGACAACGATGGAATCGAACTTTTCATCGGATAGGTTGTGTCGGGTAAGTTGTTAAGGAAATAGCGGCCGCAATAATTCTTGCAAACGTGTTGAATAATATCAGGACGGACTTAATGTCCGGGATAATTGGAGGCAAAATGTCGGCAAAATCCACCACCGGTGAAAAGATGTTTCTGACGGACGCTCAACTCAAAAACGAATTCGAAAAATGCGAGTTTTGCGAGGAAAAACCCTGCAAAGACGCCTGCCCCTGCGATTGCTCCGCCGCCGATTTTATAATGGCCGCGAAAGTATTCGCTCCGTCGGACATAAAACGTTCTGCCGCCGAAATTATGAAGAGCAACCCTTTCGGAGGCGTTTGCGGAATGGTCTGTCCCGACAGATTTTGCATGGCCGCGTGTGTGCATAAAAAATTCGATTCTCCCGTCAATATTCCCGCCGTGCAGGCCGCAATCGTGCATAAAGCCCGCGTCCTCGGCGGAATTGCCGAGTTCGTAAAGCCCAAACTCAACGGTAAAAAAGTAGCGATAGTCGGCTCCGGCCCCGCCGGTCTGGGCGCGGCTTCCGTGCTGGGTTCGCTCGGGTACAAAGTGGATGTTTTTGAGAAGGAAAAAGTTGCCGGCGGCATGTGCAACCTGATTCCCGAATACCGCCTCAGCCGCGATATGCTCAAAGAGGATATAAAATTCCTGGCGTCTCTCGGGGAAATATCGATAAAAACCGATTCGTCCGTCGATGTTCCCGAATCGCTGCTTAATAAGGGCTACGACGCGGTAGTCGTTGCGACCGGTCTTTCTGAGCCGCTTAAAATGGGAATAGAAAACGAAAATCTGGCCGTCGCCGGACTGGACTATCTTAAAGATTCCGGGAAACATAAACTGACGGGCAAAGTCGCGGTTATAGGCGGAGGCGCCACAGCCGCCGACTGCGCTATGACGGCAAAATTAAACGGCGTTGCCGGAGTCGAGATGTTCGCGCTTGAATCCGTCGGAGAAATGCCGCTTACCCCGCGGGAAATGGGAGAACTGCTTGAAAACGGCATAGAAATATCCGGCCGGACGAAAGTTGTTACCATCGTCGGGAAAGACGGCAAAATCGCCGGACTTAAAACCGTAAAAGTGTCGCTCCCCGCGGGCAAAAAATTCGGACTGCGCGACCTGTCGGACATCGCCGGCACGGAACAGACAAGAAACGACATCTCGTCGGTAATCATAGCCATCGGTGCTCGCGCCAAAAAAGAAAGGTCGTCGAATCCGGCGGTAATCTACGCGGGCGATTGCATAGAAGGCCCCACGACCGTCGTGGAGGCGTCTGCCGCCGGCAAAAACGCGGCGCTTGAAGTCGAAGCCGTCATAGGCGCCAAAAAGAAGCCGTCGTTCGACAAAAAAGTCAAGAGCGCAGTCGAACTCAAAGGTTACGTCCGCGCCCCGGTCTCTCTTGAAACCGACTTCTTCAGCAGAAAAATATCGACCCCGTTTCTTCTCTCGGCGGCTCCTCCGTCGGACGGATACGACCAGATGAAAAAGGCCTATGAAGCCGGATGGTCGGGCGGAGTGATGAAGACTTCGTTCGATAATGTTCCGATTCACATCCCCGGCGAATATATGTTCGCATTTAACGAAACGACTTACGCCAACTGCGACAACGTTTCCGGACATCCGATGGACAGGGTGTGCAAAGAAATCAAACAACTCATAAAAGAGTATCCCGACCGTCTGACAATGGCTTCCACCGGCGGCCCCGTCACCGGTAACGACGCGACCGACAAAAAGGGCTGGCAGGCCAACACCAAAAAGCTCGAATCGTCGGGAGTAATGGGAATAGAGTATTCGCTTTCCTGCCCTCAGGGCGGCGACGGCACCGAGGGGGACATCGTCTCCCAGAACGCGGCGCTTACCGCCAAAATCATCGACTGGGTAATGGAAGCCGGCGACCCCGAAATCCCCAAACTTTTCAAATTGACTGCGGCGGTGACTTCCATAGTACCTATCGTCAACGCCATTAAAAAAGTCTTCGCGAAATATCCGAACAAAAAAGCGGGCATCACGCTGGCCAACACATTCCCGACGATGGCCTTCCGCCCCGGCAAAAAAAAGGAATGGGAAGAAGGTGTCGTCGTGGGAATGAGCGGCGAAGGAGTCACCCCGATAAGTTATCTTACGCTTGCGGGCGTTTCATCTCCGGGCGTTGCCGTCTCGGGGAACGGCGGCCCGATGGATTACAAAGCGGCGATGAACTTCCTCGCCCTCGGAGTGAAGACCGTCCAATTCTGCACGATAGCGACCAAACATGGCTACGGAATCTTCGACGAGCTCGTCAATGGCGCGAGTTCTCTGATGAAAGAGCGCGGCATCAAGTCGATGAAAGAACTCATCGGTATCGCGCTTCCGAAACCCGTCACCGGTTTTATGGAATTGACGAGCGTAAAAAAAATCTCGACCTGCGACACGGATGTCTGCCTTATCTGCGGCAACTGTTCGCGCTGCCCGTATCAGGCGATTACTCTCGACGACGAGAGGCATCCCGTCACCGACGCGGCGAAGTGCATCGGTTGCAGCATCTGCGTGCAGAAATGTTTCTCGGGAGCCCTCTCGATGCGCGAGAGAACGTCCGAGGAAACCGCGGCGTTGAAAGAGGACTGAAGCAATGAAAACTGTCGGGCGCAGGGCCAATACTGAAATATCTTTTCACGCCACCGTCAAAAACCTTAAAAAGGGTTGCGAGTTCAACGATTCCGTAAACAAGTTTTTCAGAGCGGAACTTCGCATCCCGAAGGGCGTCTACCATTACAAAACTCACGAGGATGCGTCACGTCACTGGACGGATTGCGTCGTCGGAGGGATAGTCGCCCGTCAGAAAGATAAAAAATAATGTTCGAGCCCGTCCCGCGTCCCGCTACGATAGAAGACCTTAAAAAAATAATAAAGGCGTTCAACGAACGCGGAGTGGATTATTTGCTCATAGGCGGATATGCTCTTCAGGCACACGGCTACGTAAGAACCACGACGGATATAGACATACTTGTTCCGTCGGGCGGAAAAACCGGCGCGGACGTGATACGGGCGTTGCTGGTATTGCCTGATAAATGCGCCAAAGATATAGACCTCGCTTGGTTCGACGAAAAAGGGACTATCCGCGTGGCCGACGAAGTCGTGGTTGATATAATGTTCAACGCCTGCGGCCACACTTACGGCGATTTGAAAAAATACGAAGAGACAATCGTATTTGACGGCATCCCCATAAAAACCGTAAATTTAGAGGGCCTGCTACTTACCAAAAAGACATTAAGGGACAAAGACGTCCCCGACAGAAAAATACTCGAAAAAGCGCTTCGGGCCATGAAATCCGGCAAAAAAGCGGACTCGTGAGTTTGTTTTAAAAGGGCATGTAAATTGTAGCGGCGGGATTGCCATCCCGCCATAGCAAGGGGCCGCATGGCAATGCGGCCGCTACAATATGCGTAGCGGCCGCATTGCTATCGCGCAAAATAACAATGAAAAAAGGTTTCAGCGACGAACTCAATAGATTCCTGATTATGTTTGCGAAATTCAGGAAAGACAATATTTGTATTCCCAAAGGTGTCTATAAATTCAAAACATTGGAAGATGCGGAAAAATGGCGGATGCAAATGCTCAGGGGCAATCGTCCCGACAGCCGATGAAAGAACGCTCTCCAAGACCGAGAAACAAAGATGATATTTTATTTTTGAAAATCGTGGAGCGTGAGGAAGGGGAGAACAAGTAGTCGTCGCATTTTTATGACACAGGTGTAGCAGGATGATTAGAGAGAATACGTGAAAGAGGGTTTTGAGTAATCCTTTAAATTGTTTTAAAAAAGGGGAGGGTAAATTATGATGTTAAAAAGGAGCAATCTTTTCTTTGCAGTTTTCACTGTGCTTTTATTGTCTCCATGTTTAGTTGAATCTAAAACCGTCGATACAAATGAACCCGCCACGGATGAACGCACTGCTAAGTTCAATGAAATCCTCAAACTCTCAAAACCAGTAAAAAGTAAAATAAATGTTGATGAAAAAAATGCAAAAGATCTCTTGAATGCTTTGCGGCCCCATGAAAATGTGCCATTGACAGATAGGGAAATGACCACGGGAGAATTTTACTATTACATTGAAGGAATAAAATTCGCCGAGTGGTCCTTAAAAAAGTACAAGGAAGAATCATCGGGCATTAAGGATTTGTTTAAAATCAAAGAACTGAAAGCCAAATATAATCCTGATGTCAGGAAGGAAGAACTAAATACTTTTTGGGGGTTGCTTGAAAAAACAACATGGACGCTATCGGTAGGTGTTTCTTTGGGCGACTATGTTGATGGTGGATTTGAAATAAAAGAAAACATATCGGGCTTTGAATCCAGCACAAAATCAGATATAAGTTACAGGGATGGGGCTTATTGGCATAAAAGGGCATCTGAAATAGGGGCGCACACAATAAAATTTGGGAACTCAATAATTTACGACACAACTTTACCTGTTAGTGAGAATAATGCGATAAAAATTCTAAAAAACATTGGCGATGAGCGAGTCGTTCCTATAACAATATTATTTACAGTTAAAAAATATGAAATTGAACACGGAAGGATGGCGTGGGATAATACCGTAAAACTTTATTTAACCGCTAATGCAATAGATGCCCGCATGGATGTTCCAGAAAAAATTTACGTATATCCTAAACGAATACTAAGAATTAGAAAATGACAGTTGTGTTTTCTTTCGATGTCGCCGTTTAATTTCTACCGATAAGAAGATAAGCAAAATTTTATAAACCGATTGCCGGGGGAATCGTGAAAGATTTAGCGCTGAAACGACGAAAGGACATCAGGTTAAAAAATTACGACTATAAAACCAATGGATATTATTTCGTTACGGTGGTAACTCGCGACAGATTACCTTTGTTGAAAGAATATAGTTCCGACATCGGTGCGGTTGCCGTAGCGCGGGCAATAAATGATTTGCCGGAGTTTTTTAACGGGCTGGCTGTTGATTATTATGTCGTTATGGACGACCATATCCATATAATTTTTGCTTTTAATGATTGCGGCAAAACGTTGGGACAGGTCGTCAAAGCGATGAAATATAATATAACTAAAATTGTAGCGGCGGGATTGCCATCCCGCCATAGCAAGGGGCCGCATAGCAATGCGGCCGCTACAAAAGCTAATGATATTGCGGTCGCCACAAAAACAATGTGGCAATGGAACTATTACGAACATATAATACGAGACGAGAAGAAACTGGCAAAAAATCAGGAATTATGTCGCCAATAATCCCGAAAAAGAGATTAACAACTGGGAAGCCGTAGAGAAAAACTAACAACAAAAGGAGTCAACATGCTCACCTTGCTTTGTAACGGAACCGTAATCACCTCGACGGAAGTCATCGAAAACGGCGGTGTCTTGTTTGAAGACGGAATAATAAAAGACATCGGCAAAACCGACGACGTGCGCTCAAAGGCCCTCAAAGCCCCCGGCGACAAAGTCAACCTTAAAATCATCGACGTCAAGAAAAAAATAATCCTCCCGGGCTTCATCAACACCCATCATCATTTGTACTCGACATTCGCCCGCGGGATGTATATTCCGGGCGAACCGGCTAAAAACTTCGTCGAGGTTCTTGAAAAACTCTGGTGGAAACTCGACAGAATACTCACCGAAGAGGACATCTATTATTCGTCGCTCATCCCTCTTATCGAGTGCGTGAAAAACGGAACGACTACGATAATAGACCATCACGAGTCGCAGACGCTGCAGGTCGGGTCTCTTGACCCGATAGAGAATGCCGTCGAAGAAATCGGAATACGCGCGTGCTTGTGCTTCGGCACGTCGGACAGATATGGCAAGGGCAAAGAGGGTTTGAAAGAAAACGAGCGGTTCCTCGCTAAAATCGCAAAAGATAAATCGGATAAAATCGCCGGAATGGTCGGACTGCACGCGGCTTTTACCGTCAATAATGACACTCTTGAAGCGCACGCGGCTCTTGCAAAAAAATACGATGTCGGCCTTCATATCCACTGCGCCGAGGACTTGTCCGACGAAAACGATTCCGTGGCCAAACACGGGATGCGTGTCGTCGAGCGGCTTAATAAATTCGGAGCGCTGGGGCCCAAAACCGCGCTGATTCACTGCATACATATCGACGAAAAAGAAATGGACATCATAAAAGAGACCGACACAAACGCCGTCCACAATCCCGAGTCGAATATGAATAACGCCGTCGGCTGCGCCGATGTGTTGACGATGATGAAAAAGGGAATAACCGTGGGACTTGGCACCGACGGGATGTCGTCGGATATGCTTTCGCAGATGAGATGCGCGTATCTTATACACAGACACAATAAAAGGGACCCGAGGGTCGCGTTTGTCGAGGCGCCGACGATGCTTCTTGACAATAACGTAAAAATTGCCGAGCGTGTGTTCGGCAAAAAAATCGGAAAGATGGAAGTCGGAGGCGCCGCCGATTTGGTCGTTCTCGACTACACGCCCCCGACGCCGTTGACGAAGGATAATTTCCTGGGCCATTTGATTTTCGGGATGGTGGACTCGACGGTGGACACGGTGATAGCCGGCGGTAAAACGCTGATGAAAGACAAAAAACTCGAAGGCATAAACGAAGAGCTTATCTGCGAAAAATCAAGGGAACTCTCCAAAAAATTCTGGGAGAGAATCGTCAAGGAAAGTTAAAACTATGCCCGACATCACACGTGTCCGGTAAAAACTCGACGGAGATTAAAAACAGAACATGATTAGTGCGCTTACTTTACAGCAATTCCCCCTTAACAAAGGGGGAACAAAAGGGGGTTGTCGCCCTTTCGTTAAAGAAGGACACAACAACCCCCTTACCCCCTCCGATGCCTTCAGATACGGAGTCTGCGACTTTGTTAAGGGGGAATACTTTGCAATGACGAGCGCGAGTTTTTAATTCTTGATTCCGACTATAAAACATCGTTTGATACGGAGGCTTAATATGGCTAAGTTTAATCCGTGGGAAATGGCTTGCAGTCAGTTGGATACAGTGGCTCAGAAAATGGATCTCGACAAGAGCATCCATGCCAAACTTCGCAGCTGCAAAAGGGCTCTTATCGTCTCCATCCCGATAAGGATGGACAACGGCGAAGTTCGGGTTTTCGAGGGCTATCGCGTGCAGCACAATTTGGAGCGCGGCCCGGCGAAAGGCGGCATAAGGTATCATCCCGATGTCACGCTCGACGAAGTAAAGGCGCTGGCGATGTGGATGACGTGGAAATGCGCCGTCGTCGGAATCCCTTACGGCGGGGCGAAAGGCGGCGTCATTTGCGACCCGTCGAAGATGTCGATTTACGAAATAGAAAAACTCACCCGCCGCTTCACCTCCGAAATCTCCATAATAATCGGGCCCGAAAAAGACATTCCCGCGCCCGACGTCAACACGAACCCGCAGATTATGGCATGGATAATGGACACGTACTCGATGAATATCGGGTATTCCGCTCCGGGTGTGGTAACAGGAAAACCCATAGAAATCGGCGGCAGCGAAGGTCGTCTCACCGCGACGGGACGCGGCGCGATGTTCGTTATCGACGAGGCGCTGAAATACAAAAAAATCAAACCGTCCGACTGCGCGGTTTCCGTGCAGGGTTTCGGAAACGTGGGAAGCGCGACGGCGCAATTTCTGCACGAACTCGGATGTAAAATCATCGGTGTGACGGACGTCTCGGGCGGACTGTTCAACAAAAAAGGCATAGATGTGCCGAAACTTATCGAGCACGTCAAAAATGCCCCGAAGAAAAGCATCGAGGGTTTTTCGGGTGGAGATTTCGTGTCGGGCATAGAAAAGGCAAACGAGGAACTCTTCAATTTAGAGGTCGATATTCTGGCGCCTTGCGCCCTTGAAAATCAGATAACCAGCCGGAATGCCGCAAAGATAAAAGCCAAAATCATCGCCGAGGGAGCCAACGGCCCCACGACTCCCAACGCCGACAAAATCCTGCACGACAACGGTGTTATGGTTCTGCCGGATATTCTGACCAACGCCGGCGGCGTAACGGTGTCTTATTTCGAGTGGGTGCAGGACTTGCAGTCGCACTTCTGGCGGCCGGAAGGCATAGACAAAGAACTCAAGAGAATAATGACGAAAAGTTTCGCGGACGTCATGGCCATCGCCGAGAGAGAAAAGTGCGATATGCGCCTTGCGGCGTACATACTTGCCGTGAGCCGCGTGGCGACCGCCGTAAAATTAAGAGGCGTATATCCCTGACAGACATAAAAAGCAGTGGATAGTGGTTAGTGGCGAGTGGTGAGTAAAAGCGTATTTATGGCTGCAACCGGACAGCAGAAACACACTATTCACTATCCACTAATCACTAACCACTGCCTTTAGGAGATTCATAATGAAAACTCTCATAAAAAACGCCCTGCTCGTCGCTGTTATGGACGACAAGCGCACCAAAATACCCGGCGGGGACGTTTTGATAGAGAATAACGTCATCAAGGCGGTCGGAAAAAATCTTGCGGCCGACGGAGTGACAAAAACAATAGACGCTTCCGGCTGTGTGGCGCTGCCCGGCTTCGTCAACACTCATCATCATCTCTATCAAACGCTTACAAGAAACATCGCCGCCGTGCAGGACGCCAAATTATTCGACTGGCTCGTGCATCTTTACGAGATATGGGCCGGCCTCGACCCTGAAATTGTTCGCGTGAGTACTCAGTTGGGCCTGGCCGAGTTGCTTCTGACGGGCTGCACGACTTCCACCGATCAGTTTTACGTTTTTCCGCACGGACAGCCGACGGATCTTATCGACCGTCAGGTGGAAGCCGCGCGAGAAGTCGGAATGCGCTTTCAGCCGTGCCACGGTTCGATGTCGAGGGGAAAATCAAAGGGCGGACTTCCGCCCGACAGAGTTGTTCAGGAAGAGGACGCGATACTCAAAGAAAGCGAGCGGCTCATAGCAAAACATCACGATTCAAAACCATTGGCGATGACAAGAATCTCTCTGGCGCCGTGCTCGCCGTTTTCCGTGACCAGCGAACTTTTGGTCGAAACGGCTAAACTTGCCCGCGCCAAAAAAGTCCGAATTCACACTCATCTTGCCGAAACGCTCGACGAAGAACAGTTCTGTATAGATATGCACGGGCTTAAACCACTGGCTTATATGGAAAAAGTCGGATGGATAGGCCCCGACGTGTGGTACGCCCACTGCGTTCATATGTCCGACGACGAAATAAAACTTATGGGCAAAACCAAAACCGGCGTGGCGCACTGCCCCACATCAAATCTGCGTCTGGGGTCCGGCATCGCGCCGATAAGAAAAATGCTCGACGCCGGCGTGCCCGTCTCCATAGCCGTCGACGGCTCGGCGTCGAACGATACCTCCGATATGCTCGGAGAATTGAGACAGTGTCTGCTGGTTCACAGGATAAAATCGGGGGTAGGGTCGATGCCCGCCGAGGACGTTTTTTATATGGCGACCCGCGGCGGCGCGGCGGTGCTCGGGCGCGACGATATTGGTTCTCTTGAAGCGGGCAAGGCCGCGGATATCGCCATATTCGACATGAAAAAAATCGGATACGCGGGAGCCCTTCACGATCCTCTGGCGGCTCTGGTTTTTTGCGGCGACTCCCACATAGCGCGGACGGTTATCGTAAACGGAAAAATAGTCGTCGACGGCGGCCGCCTGGCTTCCATCGACGAGGAAAAATTATTCGCATCCGCCGATATTCTCTCGCGCAAATTCATAGGCGCCTGACGGACACTGTAAAAATCCTTCGGCGGCAATCCGGTAAAATGAGAAAGACACTGCTTGCGCTGACTTTCATCGCTATCGCGTCGCCCTCCGGTCTTTTCGCGCAACAGACCAAGACAACCCCCGACCTTGAGGCGATAATGGCGGATTCGGCGCCGTCGCGGCAAATACGCGTAATAGCGTCGATGTCTGCGCGCTACGCCTTTCGTCCGTTCAGCGTTTCCGTGCCGGAGCAAAGGGAGCAGATACGCCTTAGGCGCGTCGAGGAACTCAAGGAATTCGCGTCTTCCGACCAGGCCGGCGTTTCGGGATATCTTTCTAAAGCCGCCGCCGGCCAAAAAGCGTCCGATGTGCGATCCAACCGCATAAAAAATCAAATAGCTTTCAGCGCGACCGCCGACGTCATAAAAGATCTTGCCCGCCGCGATGACATTGCGCTGATATTTCCCTACGACGAAGTCAAGTTCGCCGAGGAGAATGTAACCGACGCTGAACTTAATATAATCGACTATACCAGAGATTTCGACGCGGCTTTTTCGCGCTTGTCCGACGCAAATCCCACCGCCCGCAGGAACGCCATACTTTTCATAGCCCGTCAGCAGACACCCGAATCGCTCAAGGCCATAATAGGCGTGCTTTACGACGACGACGTTCTCGTCCGGCGCACGGCCGTCGAGGCGCTGGGACGGCTTGAAGGCGCGTGGCCGTCGGCGCGGGCGGCCGTCGCGGAATTCCTGAAAAAAGAAACCGACGTGGGCGCCAAGATATCAGCCATCCGCGCCGCCGGTGACCTCGGCGGGACGTCGTCGGTGGAAACGCTCAAAAAACTCGCCGTCGACCCTTACGCGATTTATCGTTCCGAGGCAGTCAAAGCTCTCGGCAAAATCAGTCCGCAAGGTATTTCGTCTGTCGTGGTTCCGGCAATTTCCGACGAGGCCGAAGGCGTCAGAATTGCCGCTATGGAGGTCGCCGGGCGTTTGCGCATTGCCGCCGGCCTTCCGGGCATACGCGCCAACCTGTCGGATCCGTCCACGATTGTGCGCCGCGCCGCCGCATGGGCGCTGGGACAGACCGGAGGAACTTCCGACGCGGATACACTTATTAAAATGACGACATCCGACCCTGAAGATTATGTCCGCGTGGAAGCGGCAAACTCCGTGGAACTTATACGCAGCCGCATAAAATCGCAGGCGAAATAATGACGCAAAAACATAAAATAACCGTCAAATTTTATCCTCCGTTGAAGGAAACTTTGGGCGTCGGCTCGGTGACCATAACCGCCCGGGACGCCGGCGAGGCCATTGAGATATTAAGCGGCCGCTTCGGTAAAAAATTTACGTCGGAAGTGCTCGAAGACGACGGCAGCGTCAAAAATTACTTCATACTTCTTCTCGACGGAAAAGCCGTCGACCAGAAAAATCCCGCCGCCTCGAAGTTCGTCGAAGGTTCCGTGCTTCACGTGCTGCCGCCCGTGGCCGGAGGATAAAAGCAGTGGTTAGTGGCGAGTGGATAGAAAAAGCAGTGGAGGGCGAAAATGGATATTCCGCAGATACTTAAGACCGCGCGAGTGATAGCCGTGGTGGGGCTTTCGCCGAAAGCCGACCGCCCGTCTAACGTCGTTGCCGCGTATCTTAAAAAAGCCGGATATAAGATTATTCCGGTCAATCCCGGTCAGACGGAAATCCTCGGCGAAAAATGCTATAAGTCCCTGCTCGATGTGCCCGAAAAAATCGACATAGCGGACGTTTTCAGGCGTCCGGAAGAAGTTCCGGCCGTTGCCGCCGACGCCGTAAAAATAGGCGCCCGCGTGTTGTGGCTGCAGGAAGGCGTAGTCAGCCAAGAGGCCTCGACGCTGGCGCGCGCGGCCGGCCTTGAAGTCGTGATGGATCGCTGTATACTCAAAGAGCACAGCGGAATTTTCGGCGGATGAATGAGCGCTTGCTCCGCCGGAAGGATCGTCGAACGGAGAGGTAACCCATGAAAATAGGAGTCGTCACCGACACGCACGAGAACGTTCCGCGGATAAAAAGAGCCGTCGAGTTTTTTAATTCTTCCGGCGTCGAACTCGTTTTGCACGCCGGCGACATAATATCGCCCATTATGACGGATCATTTCAAAAAACTCAAAGTAAAAATGCTCGGCGTTTTCGGCAATAACGACGGCGAAAAAAATCTCTGGCGGATACGCTCCGCCGAATTTCCGAACGGTCTGGAACTCAGGGAACGCTACGCCGAAGTCGACGCGGGCGGCGCGAGAATTCTTGTCATCCACGAGCCGTACCTGCTGGATTCCATCGTCGCCGGCGGCAAGTACGATTTTGTGATATACGGACACACCCACGAAACGGATCTGCGCCGCGAAGGTCGCACGGTCGTGCTCAACTGCGGGGAAACGTCGGGGATAATGAGCGGACAATCAACCGCGGGCGTAATAGACCTTGCCGCCGGGACAGTCGAAGTCACGGATCTTGATACCGGAACGCGGGTCGCCTATCTTGAATATGGCCGCTGAAATCATCGCTATTTTGGCATCGCCCCGCCGCGGCGGTAATTCGGAATTTCTGCTGCGCGCCGCTGTCGGGCGTTTCCCTTCCGAAAAAATAAAAATAATCCGGACGTCGTCGCTGAAACTGTCGGCCTGCGAAGCGTGCGGATGGTGCGACACGCGCGGCGAGTGCCGCATAAAGGACGACTTTCAGAAAGTGTCGGGCGACATTCTTGCCGCACGCGCGGTGGTCGTGGCGTCGCCCATATATTTTTACGGGTTGCCGTCGAAGTTTAAGGCGCTGATAGACCGCTCTCAGTGTCTGTGGGCGCGGAAGTATCTTTTAGGGAAGCAGCCCGCGCCGTTGCGCCCGGCGTATACGATTCTGGTCGGGGCCACAAAAGGCGCAAAGCTTTTCGACGGAGCCCTTCTTACCCTCAAATATTTCTACGACGTTTACAATCTCAAGTCCGCCGGCTCGGCGCTCGTAAGAAACGCCGACGGAAAAAAAGCGGTCGCGGCTGATAAAACGGCCATTAGATCCGCGGCGTCCCTCATTAAATATCTCTCAAAATGAAAGAAGCGCTTTATTACGAGAAAATGCCCGACGGGTCGGTAGTTTGCGGCCTTTGTCCTCACGGCTGCCGCATAAAGCCCGGCGCGTCCGGAATTTGTCTGGCGCGAGCCAACAGGGGCGGCGTTCTTGAATCGCTTGCCTACGGACGGCTTGCGGCCGTCCACATGGACCCGATAGAAAAAAAGCCGCTGTATCACTTCCACCCGGGTTCGATGATATTGTCCGTAGGGACAGGCGGCTGCAACTTAAAATGTGCGCACTGCCAGAATTGGGAACTCGCCCGCACCTCGCCGGAAGATTTATCGTCGAGCGAACTTTCGCCGCGGGAGGCGCTTGAACTTGCCCGCCGCATGGGTTCAATCGGTATAGCGTATACGTACAACGAGCCGCTTATGAACTTCGAGTGGACGCTTGAAACATCCCGTCTGTTGACGTCGGCGAATATGAAAAACGTACTTGTCACAAACGGTTTTATCAATGAGAAACCTTGGAGAGAAATTCTCGAATACATAGACGCCGCCAATATCGATCTTAAGGCGTTCGACGACGGCTTCTACAAAAAAATCTGCGGCGCGCGTCTGGCGCCGGTTTTGCGCAGCATAGAAATAATGGTGAAATCCGGACGGCACGTGGAAGTGACGTATCTTGTAATACCGGGACAAAACGACGACCCGTCGAAGGTGGAAGAGGCGGCTTCGTGGCTGGCCGCGCTCGACAAGAAAATTCCGTTTCATCTGAGCCGCTACTTTCCGAATTACAAATCGAGCGCGCCTCCCACGCCGATGGCCGCGCTTGAGGCCGCCAAAGCCGCCGCGCAAAAACATCTTGAAAGGGTTTATCTGGGCAATGTTTAAAAGAAGTGATTCGTGGTTAGTGAACAGTGGATAGTAAAAGCGTCTGTTTGGCTATAAGCAGGCAGCAGAAACAGACTAACCACTATTCACTAACCACTATCCACTGCATAAGGAGGTTGCGGAAGTTATGAGCAAAAATGTTATTTATTTCATTATCGTAATCGTCGTCGGAGCGTTGCTGGGAACTTTCATAGGGGAGTTTCTTGCCATTGTGATGCCGGCGGGTAACGCCAGGGATCTTTTCGCCAAGGGCATCGAGGCGGGGCTTCATCCCGCGCGGCTTGATTTAAGAGTCATAGAGCTGACGTTCGGATGTATATTTAAATTCAATGTAACGTCCGTCGTCGGCATTGTCGCCGCCGCCTACATATTCCGTGGTATCTCGAAATAAAAAACTATCGAGAAATGTCTCGGCGCCGCGCGAAAAGCGTTCGCCGGAGATAATTCTGGCGTCGGCATCGCCCCGTCGCAGGGAAATACTCGGGATGCTCGGCATACGCCACAAAGTAATGGCCTCACGGGCGTCCGAGGACTCTGTCGAAACCGATCCGCGCCGTCTGGTCAAGGAACTCGCCGCCCGCAAAGCGGCGGAAGTCGCTCGACGTCTTAAAACCCGCAAGTGTTTGGTGATAGGCGCCGATACCGTCGTATATTTGAAGGGTAAAGTTATCGGTAAGCCGCGGTCTTCGGGCCATGCCCGCGGTATATTGAAGAGTTTGTCGGGCAGGGTAAGCGAAGTTTATACGGGTGTCGCTGTTCTGGACACCGCGACCGGCAGAATGAAAACCGGCTCGGCGGTCAGCGAGGTTACCATGCGCCGCCTTACCGGCGCCGAAATAAAGTCGGCGGCGAGCCGCCATATGGACAAGGCCGGAGCTTACGCCGTACAGGAAAAAAACGACGCTTTCGTCAAAAAGATAAAAGGGGATTATTATAACGTGGTGGGACTGCCGGCGGGATTGCTGATTTCTATTCTTGAGAGCTTCGGTGTTGTCGTCAGCCCTTCCAAAAAACTTTGATACTTACCGTGTTGTTGAGTTGTTTGAGGTATTCGTTGAAAACCGCGTTGACGACTTCCTGCCTGTATGCGCTCGAATAATCGGATTTTTCCTTGTCCCACGATTTTAACTTTCCGGGATTTTTCTGACGGTAATCCGCGAAAATTTCGCTATCCGGCACGTAAATCGATGCCGATATGAAGTAACGCAGTTTGGCGAAAGCTATCCGCCGGCGCTGATATTCGTCGAATTCTTTCGGCGTTACGCGGAAAACCTGCCTTACGAAATTATAATGTAATCTGAAGTCGTAAAGCCCCTCGCGCTGGAAGGCGGGAATCGACCTTATGTTCGCCGCAAGTTCGGCGTCGGTCACCTTTATGCCGAAGCGCGCGGACTCCTGATAGAACACCTCGTCCTGTATCAACTCCTGTATGACTTCCGCCTCGACCTGTTTTAAAACTTCGGACGTCAACTCCTTGTCCTGCCGTCTGAGTTCGTCGACCTGCCTGTTGTAAAGAAAATCGAATTTGCGCCGCGGAATTCTTTTGCCCGCCACCTGAGCAACGTCCGAGCCGGCCCTGTCGCCAAACAGGTAGCCGCCGAAGCCCACGAAAGTTCCGCCCATAAATATCACGACGGTGGCTATGAAAATATTTCTCTTGTATTTACGGAAGAAGTTCATCATAATGCGGATATTATATAAAAAAACGGGGTCAGGCGCTCTATACGGGACACTATTTAAAAAAGATTTCCTTCCGGAAGGGCGGAATATTTTCGGCCGCGCCTTTTATTTGAAACGCGGTTATTTCAGATTTTGAAAAGAACCGCATCGGCGGCCCCCATGTTCCGGTGCCCGGAGATGTGTAAATCAGAGATGTCCCCCGACGGTAAAGACCGGCCGGATACTTAAACAACAGCCGAACCATAATATCGACGGGAGGTATCTGTCCCCAGTGGGTATGCCCCGATAGTTGCAGGTCTATGCCGGCGTCGGCGTAACCGTCAAATCCCGCGGGCCGGTGATACAGCAGCACCGCATACTTGGAAAAGTCCGCGCCCTTGGACGCCGCGGCGAAGTCGGGTCCGCCGCCGGCGAATCTCGATCCCTCGTCGTCGTTAATGCCTATCAGGGTAAGGCGTTTGCCGTCGGGCGAGATATTTTGATTGTAAAGAATTTTTATGCCCGCCGCTTCGGCCAGTATCTCGAATTTTTCGAGGCCGACATAATATTCGTGGTTTCCGGTAATCGCGAACACTCCGTGTTTGGAGCGAATCCCGGAAAGTATTTCGCAAAAATTATTGAACCCGCAGAGCCGCGCGTCGATTAAATCGCCGGTTATGACCACCGCGTCCGGCTCGAGAGCATTTATTCGGGATACCAGGGCTTCGACCCACTCGTCGCTTCTTGCGTAGTTGAGGTGCAAGTCCGTTATTTGCACGAGCGTGAACTTTTCCCGCGAACTAAATTTGTCCGTTGTAACCGTAATCTCCCGTACCGTCGGCGGACCCGAAGCGTTTATCACGGCGAATACCGTCGCGCCGGCGCTTAATGCCAAAGCGGCCGTAAGGGAATAATATTTGAAGCGGGGCGACCTCAAAAAGGCCGTGAGAGCGGATCTGATAATAAGAATAAAGAAAGTCATAGTCAGCAGGCCTATCCAAATCCCGCCGGCCGTTATCGCGGTTTTCAACCTTGCCGCCGCCGGAGTTCTGGACAGAAATTCACCGGCCGGAAACCACAGACCCAAAAGAAGAAAAACAATCCGCAAAATCCGGCCCGCGCGGGAATCTTTGGCGATTCCGTAACCGGAAATTATGGAATGGTAGACGAAATAATGCGTTCCCAGATATACCGCCGATGCGACGGACAGAAAAATAATAAGATATATCACAGTCATATTGAGTTCCTGTATATTGAGGAAATGATGATACAAAAATTTTGCCTCTGCCGGAAATTTTTGTACACTATCCGGATTGTCCTATGCTTTTTGCGCTTGACTTAAGGCGGCTTGGCGCCGCCGCCGAATTATGGAAAAAATACCGGTAACTATAATAGGCGGGGGCGTTGTGGGGCTGGCCATCGCGCGCGAACTTTCCTTAAACGGGGTTGACGGGGTCTACCTCTTTGAAAAGAATCCTTATCTGGGAGATGAACAGTCGGGCCGTAATTCCTGCGTGCTCCACGCCGGCGTTTATTATTCCCCGGGCTCGTTGAAGGCGAAGCTTTGCGTGCAAGGAAACGCCATGCTTTATGCTTTTTGCGACGAGCACGGCGTGGCGTGCTTCAATACTTCCAAGATAATAGTCGCCGTGGACGAAGCCAAAGACCGCATGATTGACACTTATGTCGAGCGCTGCGCGGCCAACGGCGTGAAAGGCGTAAAAAAAATCTCCTCGAAGGAAATAATCGAAATCGAACCCAACGTCCGCGCGCTGAGCGCCTTGCTTGTTCCTTCCACGGGCGTGCTCGACGTGCCGGAATACGTAAAGACCCTGGCGCGTCTGGCTTCCGACGCGGGAGCCGGTATAATTAAGGACACAAAGGTGACGGGTATCGAACCGCGCGGCGACGGTTTCGTCGTGCGCACACGCGATTCCCGCGGCGCCGAAGACGAGTTTGAGACCGACAGGATAATAAACTCCGCCGGTCTTTACGCCGACGAAATCGCCGCTCTCGTAAATCCCTCCAATTCGTGGCGGATAGCCCCGCTGCGCGGGGAATATTACAGGTACGATTCTTCCTCCCGCAAGGAAGTGGGACTCAACGGAACTTGCGTTTATCAGGTGCAGGAACCCTACGAACTCGACGGAAAACTTTATTTCGGTATAGGCATACATCTTACGCCAACTCTTGACGTCGCCGAAGGCGGCTCCAGAAAAATAGGCCGGTATGTTTCCGTCGGGCCGACGTCCATTCCGGTGACCGATAAACACGATTACGAGACGGGCAGAAAAGCCGCCGGCTTCTTTTACGAAGACGTAAAAAGATTTTTTCCGAACCTGCGCGTCGAAGACCTTCAGATGGATTACGCCGGCAACCGCGCCAAGCTGAAGGGTTACGACGACTTTGTCATACGCCGCGACGAAAAATATCCGGCGTGCGCGCATCTCGTCGGCATTGATTCTCCCGGTCTCACTTCGTCCCTGGCGATAGCCCGCTACGTGGCCGAAGAATTCTTCGACGTCCGCCGGACTTCTTAAAAAAAGCATATCGGAGATATTATGAACCGCTCGCCCATGAAAAAAAAGATCTTCATTATCCACGGATTCGGCCAGCGAAACGGCATCGGCTGGGAAGCCGGCGGCGACCTCGACACGGTTTCATCCAGTGTGTTTTACACCGCGTGGGCCCGCAAAGAGATAGAAAAAGCAAAGGGCTCGCCCGCCGTCCGGGGCGAGGACTACGATTACGATTTCGTAAATTATTCCGAGGGACTCTCGCATCTTGTCGTGCATTCCGGCTGCGACATATACATCCCGGATTTTCCAATCGACGCGCTCTCTCCCCGCCTTGAACTGATGTATATTCCCGATCCGTCCGCCGTCGGGCTCATAAGCGATTTTAATTCCAAACTGTTCGCTCTTAAAATTTTAATCGGGCGCAACGCTCTTTTGGTCGACGACCGTCTCAAAAAACTTTTTAATTCCGGTTTTAAGCAGAAGACAAAGGTGCTGGAACATTCCGAGCGCGACGCGATTGCCACGGCCGTCGCCTGCGCGGACATTGTAACTTACTGCGTGGAAATGTCCGCCGCGCTGTCGGCAAAACCCGACGCCGCCGCGACGGCTTATCTCAACGACGTGCTGTCCAATATAGCCGGCGACGCGCTGCGCTCCGCCAAGGATTACATAATTCAGAACATGGGCGGTTTCGTCAAAGATGAGCAGATGGATGAACTCGAAAATCCTCGCGACATTTTAAAGATAGAAGAGTCGAACACGCGCGATTTTTCCGCCAAAGGCCGCG
Organism: Elusimicrobia bacterium HGW-Elusimicrobia-1; assembly: GCA_002841695.1. Taxonomy (NCBI): domain Bacteria; kingdom Pseudomonadati; phylum Elusimicrobiota; species Elusimicrobia bacterium HGW-Elusimicrobia-1. The sequence continues at coordinate 39,761 of PHAN01000003.1, forward strand.
TTAATTATACCGACGATTTTATGATAGTATCCGTCGAGAGCGTGGCTTACGCCGCAAGAAATACCGTAGAAGCAGGCGCGCTTGCCTACACTAAAACGAACGCCGAGCGGATACAGGCCGCATCCGCCGAGATAGTCCAGGCGGTGGCCTCGCTTTTCAAAAACGTTAAAAATGTTTCCGATGTATTTTTGGCGTCCTCCGCGTCGAACGCTCTGGCGCCTCTGGCGGAAAAAATATCTCTTGCGGCATCCTCGGCGATGGATGCAGCGCTTCGCGCGAAAAATCCCGCGCCCGCCGCCGCTTCCGCCGACGGAGACAAAATAACCGCGCTGCTTATGGAGCAGTCCAGCGGACGGACTGTCGCCGGCGTCAAGATTTCGCTCAAAAGATTGCTCGGCGCCGGTGTTTTTCGCGGTCTCGACGGCAAACAGCTTGGCTCCGGCGCCTCGGCCGACATCGTGACCGGCTCCGACGGCTCCGCCGCGATAGTGTACGTCCCGGGCGCGCCCGGCGAAGAGTACCAGATTTCCGCCACTTACGACGACGTGAAGTATCTGATGATTCCCGAGGAAATAATCTCCGCGGCGGATTCGGGAGCCGTCGAAGAAGCCCTCGACGACGAGGACGACGATTCGCGCATAGACAGGGCGATGTCGGTCTCGCTGCAACTTCTGGAAAAGCAGTTCCGGTTTCTGGCCGAAAACGACGTTACCGTCGAGAGCGTCACCGACCATCATCCCTACACCCCCGCGGTTCACGAACTTATAGCGCGGCTTCAAAAAGAAGGTCTTGTAAAAGAGTTCAACGTTCGCGCGGCCCCGCGCGGGCAGGAAGAGCCCGTCGAGAAGCAGGTCTGCGGCGCCAACATCGTTTTTTTCGAACGCCTCTCGTCGTCCGCCGCGAAGACCGAAGGTTTGTCGCAGCTCAACGTAATGGCCCGTATGCAGGACTTGCACATAAAGATGATGCCGCTGGCGATATCGCTTTCAAAACTCATCGGCTCGAAATTTTCAAAGATAGAGATGGCGCTGAAACTTTCGGAGCTTACCGACAAAAAGTCGCTTGAAAACATAATGGCGTCGACGGGCTGGGATAAAGTCGTCGCCGATTATGAGCGCCGTCTGGCGCTGGTGCTGCCGCGCGCGGAAGCCAACGTAATGCGTATGACTTTCGAGCGCGAGGCCAAAGGCCTTTCCGCCGTTCTGGGGAAAATATTTCCGTCGCTGAACAAAAAAAATATCATCGAAATTTTTGCCGCGCTTTCGGCGTTTTGCGACCCGCGCAAGGGAGAACCCCAGATAAACGTGGCCTCCGCGATCGGTTACATCGCGGGCGTCAAAAAAATGAAGACGGATTACTTCTTTTACTGCTACGGCTCGAACATTCTTACCCAGAGAAAAATGGCCAACTCCGACGAGAGAATTAATTTGAGCACCCTCTCGCAGTGGCTCGGCACCAAAGCCGACGGCGGTCACTCCGGCGCTTCCACCTGCAAGCCCGTTTCAAATCCTTCGTTCCCGCGCAAAAGATTATCCAACGTGAAGGAGTGGAACTTTCCGGAGTACCTTTATTATCTCGCCGGAAAAATATCCGAAAGCGCGGGCTTTCCGTTCAAGAAACTCGAACCGGTCAATTTTGATTTCTCGCCGGTGATAAGACAGAGTTTGGAGCGTCTTGACCCCACACTCGTAGAATTAGTCGTAAAATCCGGCTGGATGAGAAAAAAGATAATGTTCGCCAAGATGCCCAAGCCCGATTACGATTCGCGCGACTCAAATCCGTCGCTGGTTCAGGTCATAACCTATCTGAGGATGAAATACCGCTTCGACTATCTGTTCCTGGTGCAGGGCGCGATGTCCAAAATAATTCTGGCCAATGTCGGAGACGCGTCGGCCGCCATAGACCTTGTCCCCGTCGCCAAAGCGCTCGGATGGCAGGAGGACTCGGGCGATCCGCGTTTTGCCGCGGCAAATCCCCGACGGAACAAAAAAATATCAAGAGAATGGCGTTTCGCCAAGGAAGAGCGTTTCTTCGACTTGGCGGCGTTTTTAAGCGGCTTTGTCGAGCAGGGACTTTCTGACCCGTCGCAGAAAAATAAATGGAAGATTCATTCGCTTTTGTCGCCCCCGGCGGTTTTTGTGCCCAAGGAACTCGATCCCTTCGCAAAAAAATTCCTCCGCGGCGCGGTTTTTGAAACCCGCCTGATACCGGCCGACAAAAAATCCAAGCCGCTTACGGTCGCGTTTATCGAGGAGCCCTTCGTCAAGGGATCGCGCGCGCCGGTTATGCCGCTGTGCATAGGTCTGTTGCGTCGCTCCATGCATCTGGGACTTTATAAATACATCGTCTATATGCGCTACGGGGCGTTCTATCTCATCAATACGGGCGACGACGCCCGCTCGTTCGACCTGTCTCGGATAGCCAAAAATCTCGACGCGAATTATTCCGGATTTTCTCCGATTTTCGCGTCGGTGGACAGAAAAACCGCGGTTATGCCGACGGGTTACGAAAAAATGACCCGCGACAATCAGTCGGTTTTCATAACGAAACTGCTTGAGAAACTTTTCGGCCCGGCCGGTTACAAAACGGACAAAATCGAGAAAAAAGGCGCTTAAGACGGCGACGCGTCCGGTTGACATCCGTCCGCGCCTTCTGATATAATGCCCGCAAGATTCGGGGGCGGTTAGCTCAGTTGGTTAGAGTACTTGCTTGACATGCAAGGGGTCACAGGTTCGAATCCTGTACCGCCCATTTTGTTTAAGTTATTTCCGCGCGACTCAACATGATGTAAACCGACGGCGTTTTCTTGTTGTCGTCGCCACCCTGCGGGCGGCGGCTTATTTTTTTATATCGACTATGAACGAAATATCTTCCGACTCAAATCAGGCGAAATTGCATCTGGATACCTTGCGTCACTCCGCCGCGCACATAATGGCCGCGGCCGTAACGGAACTTTTTCCGGGCACGAAAGTCGCCATAGGCCCCTCCATCGACGAAGGATTCTATTACGATTTCGACCGCGCGGAAGCGTTTACTCCCGAAGACCTCGAAAAAATCGAATCGCGGATGAGGGAAATCGCGGTCCGCGACGAGCCGTTCGTAAGAACCGAAAAATCCAAAGCCGAAGCTCTCGCCCGCTTTGAATCTCTCGGCGAAAAATATAAAGTCGAACTTATAAACGGCATCACCGACGATAAAGTCAGTTATTATTCCACGGGCGCGTTCACCGATTTGTGCCGCGGCCCGCATATCGAGCGCGCCGGTGCCATAAAACATTTCAAACTTCTTTCCGTGGCCGGGGCGTATTGGCGCGGCGACGCCCGCAACCCGATGCTGCAGCGCATATACGGCACGGCTTTTGAGTCGGAAAAAGAACTCAAAAAATATCTTCTGAAGATTGAAGAGGCCAAAAAGCGCGACCACCGCAAGCTCGGACGCGAACTCGGTTTTTTCGGCGTTTCCGACGAGGTCGGCCCCGGGCTTATACTCTGGCATCCGCGCGGTGCGATGATCAGGCACATCATAGAAACATTCTGGCGCGAGGAACATTATAAAAACGGCTATGAATTGATTTATTCTCCGCACATAGGCCGTTCGACGCTTTGGGAAACCAGCGGACATCTGGGTTTTTACAAAGACGCTATGTACGCTCCCATGAAAATCGACGGAAACGACTACTACGTAAAACCGATGAACTGCCCGTTTCACATAGAAATTTACCGCTCCCGCCTGTATTCGTACCGCGATCTGCCGTTGCGATGGGCGGAACTGGGCACGGTTTATCGTTACGAAAAATCCGGCGTTTTGCACGGACTTATGCGGGTCCGCGGATTCACTCAGGACGACGCCCACATCTTCTGCTCGCCGGAGCAGGTCTCCTCGGAAATCCGCGAAGTTTTAAGGTTCAGTATGTCGATTTGGAAGACATTCGGTTTTTCGGAAATTAAGGCGTATCTGGCTACAAAACCCGTCGACGCCATCGGGCCGTCGGAGAGATGGGCCGAGGCCACGGCCGCCCTGCGCGGAGCCGTCGAGGCCGAAGGGCTGGAATGCGAAATAGACGAAGGCGGCGGGGCTTTCTACGGGCCTAAGATAGACCTTAAAGTAAAAGACGCGCTGGGCAGGGAGTGGCAGACATCGACCATTCAATTTGATTTTAATATGCCGGAGCGTTTCGATATGACTTTTGTGGGAGCCGACGGCGCAAAGCACAGGCCGTATATGATTCATAGGGCTTTATTCGGATCGCTTGAGAGATTTTTTGGAATTTTGATAGAGCATCACGCCGGGAAATTTCCCGCGTGGCTCTCGCCCACGCAGGTCGTCGTGGCCAATATTTCCGACGACAACGCCGATTACGCGCGTTCCGTGGCCGACGAACTCCGCCGCGCGGGTTTTCGCGCCGAAGCGGACCTGAGAAACGAAAAAATCGGATATAAAATCAGAGAGGCCACGCTTGCCAAAGTGTCTTACATACTCGTGGCGGGGGAAAAAGAAAAGGCGTCGTCCACCGTGGCGGTGAGAACCCGCGCCGGCGAAAATCTCGGAACAATGAGCGTGACTGATTTTCTGGCCCGCCTGAAGGACGATGTTTCTCGACGGCTTTAAAATGGAATCCCCTCCGTCGTTATCCGCAAGAATACTCCGCGACATAGTCCCGCTTCATCTCGACGAATACGAGGAACGCGCCGAACAGTTCGCGATGGCTCTGCGCGTCGAAAAGGCCTTTGCCTCCGGACGGCATCTTCTATCGGAGGCCGGCACCGGCACCGGAAAATCGCTCGCCTACATAGTTCCGGCCGCCTTGATGCGCCCGGCGGATAGTCCCGCCGCCGTCGGCGACGGCGATGCGCTCGCGCCTAAAAGGCGCGTAGTCATATCCACCTTCACGAAAGTCCTGCAAAACCAACTCATCGAAAAAGACATCCCGATGGTTTCAAGAATCCTTGAAACCGACGGACGCTCTCTGGACTTTGCCGTTCTGTTCGGCAGCGATAATTATCTGTGTCTCCGGCGGCTCGACCGCTTCTCGCCGGACGTTTTCTCGTCGGAGGGGCTCAGGGAGCGCGTTTTATCCTGGGCAGCCGAAACCAAAACGGGCATCCTGAGCGAGTTCGATTTCATCGAAGATTATTCCGCCCGCGAGGATATTTCGCGCGAAGCCGACGTCTGTATGGGCTCCTCCTGCGGACGCGCGGCGGATTGTTTTTACAGAAAAGCGCAGGCGCGCGCGGCTTCGTCGGATATTCTGGTGGTGAACCATCATCTGTTCTTTACCAATATCGCCTCCGGCGGAAGGGTTTTGCCGCCGTTTGACTTCGCCGTTATCGACGAAGCGCACAACGCCGAGGAGGTCGCGCTCGATCTTCTGGGCGATTCGGCCAATAACTATCAGGCCAGAAAACTCTGTCTCGACGTCTTTAATCCCCGTCGCCGCCGCGGACTGCTTTTCCGTCTGGGGCGCATAAGTCCCGAAAGCAAAGACGCGGCAGCCGCCGCCGTCTCCGAAGTCCTGGCCGCCTCCGAGCGGTTTTTCGGCGCGGTATCCGTCGCCGCGGGCGCCTCGCGCGACACCGTGAGATTTCTTGAGCCGCCCGCGGTTTCCGTCGACGGCGCGGCGCTTTCGGCGTCGCTGAAAAATCTTTCGGCGACGTTGAAGGATTTGATACCTTCGGCGTCCGGCCGCGAGGAAGCGCTCGACATACAATCCAAGGCGCTGCGCGCGCAGGGCTTTGCGGCCGTTGTGGAAGAATGGCTTGCGCACAAAAATCCCGACAGGGTCTACTGGTTCGAGCGCGAACGCCGCCGCCGCGGCGAGAGGATTTCGATATGCTCCACGCCCACGGATATTTCAGGGATTCTTGCGGAAAAACTTTTCGGCGCGACGTACTCGGTCGTTCTGACGTCGGCCACGCTTTCCGTCGGAGGGAGCTTCGAGTACGTCAAGGAGACGCTCGGCGTGCCGTCTGAAAACTGCGACGAAATCATACTATCAAGCGGTTTTAATTACCGCGACAGGGTCGCGCTTTATATTCCCGAAAATATGCCCGACCCGCGTTCCGGCGACGCGGCCTATGAAGATGCCGTAAAAAAGGAAGTCGGCGAAATCGTTCATCTGGCCGGGGGCCGTTCGTTTGTTCTTTTTACGAGTTACAAACTGCTTAATTCCGTTTACGCCGAACTCGAACAGAGCGGCGGGCACACACTTTTTAAGCAAGGCGCGCGCTCGCATTGGCGGATTATCGAGGAGTTCAAGGCGGCCGGAAATGCCGTGCTATGCGGCACGGACAGTTTCTGGCAGGGAGTCGACGTCCCCGGCGATTCTCTGGTCTGCGTGATACTGACCAAACTTCCCTTCGACGTTCCCGACCACCCCGTCGTGGAAGCCAAACTTGAAGAACTTCGCAAAGCGGGCAAAGATCCGTTTTCGCATTACACTCTGCCGCGCGCTGTGCTTAAATTCCGTCAGGGATTCGGACGGCTTATGCGCACGGGAACCGACTGGGGCGTAGTGGCCTCGCTTGATCCCAGGATACGGACGAAATACTACGGAAAATATTTTTTAAGTGCCCTGCCCGAGGTCAACATAATATCTGACAAGAAGATACTGGAAGATTTTTTTGCTTCGCACGTTTAGGGCGTTCGCCGACGGGAAAACAGACGTGTCAGGAAAAAAGGCGGTAAAATATGACTGTGATAATAATTGAATTCGCGCTGTGTCTTGCGCTCGTTTTTTGGGCCGGTAAAAACGTGGCGATTTCCGGCGACGCCCTGGCGCAAAAAACCGGTCTCGGAGGTCTTTGGATAGGCGTCGTGCTTATGGCCGCCGTCACGTCGCTGCCGGAGATATTCACCGGCGTGGGCAGTATAGTTTTTGTGGGCAATCCCGACCTTACCTTCGGCGACATTCTGGGAGCCAACACCTATAATCTGCTTAAAATCGCCGTGCTCGACTACTTCGCCGTCGGCGTTCCGATTTTAAGCGCGATGTCCCGCGGGCAGACGCTTACCGCGTGGCTGAGCTTGTCGCCGCTCGTATTCGTTATCGGCGGGCTGCTCGGAGCGCCTATGGGATTTAACGCGAGTTTCCTTAATATTTCCGTGTGGAGTTGGGGCGTGGCGATATCCTACGCTTTTTCCATGAGGGCGATTTATTTACACGAAAAAGACGCCCGCGCGGCCGGTGAGCCGCCGCAGACATCGCCCGCCGCAGTGGCGCCGCCGTCGGAAATGGCCTCGCCGCTTAAAAAAATATGGATTCATTTTCTGCTGTCGGCCGCCGTCGTTGTCGCCTGCGGGATATGGCTTGCCTACATCGGAGACGGTTTCGTGGAAAAAATGGGATGGCATTCGAGTTTCGTGGGCACGCTTATTCTGGGCTTCGCCACGACAATGCCCGAGATAGCCGTTTCGTTTGCGGCTATGCGCATAGGCGCGCACGAGATGGCCGTAGCCAACATGATCGGCTCCAATCTTTTCAACTATGCCATAATCTTCGTCAACGACGCTCTCTACTCAAAAGGCGACATTTTCGCCGCGCTTGATACTTACGCTCATCTGAATACGACGGGCGCGATTCTTGCCATGACAGTCGTGGTTATAATCGGTATGCGTTTGCGCTCGAAGCGAAAACTTGCCGCTGGTTTCGCGTGGTATTCTTATCTGCTGGCCGCTCTTTTTCTGGCCGGCGCGATACTTAATTTCTCCTCGAAATAAGACACCTTTTTTGCTATAATGAAATTGTTGAAAAACCCATCATTTGTCATTCTGACCCCGCCGTTGTGTGGAGGGGGAAGAATCTCATCTTCCGATGACCACCCTTCGGGTGGAGACCCTTCGCTTCGCTCAGGGTGACATTTTGACGACTTTTTCAATGGTCTCATAAGCAGCCCTGTCCAGATATCGGAGGAGTAGTTATGAAAATAGTAATCGCCTATTCCGGCGGTCTCGACACATCCGTAATGATAACGTGGCTTATCGAACATTACGGCGCCGAAGTCATTGCCGCCATCGTCGACGTGGGGCAAAACGAAGATTTGGCCGCCATAAAAAAGAAGGCATTGAAGACGGGCGCTTCCAAGGCGTACATAATAGACGCTAAAAAAGAGTTTGCCGAAAAATATGTCGTTCCGGCCATTAAAGCCGACGCCGTTTACGAGCACAAATATCTTCTGGGGACATCTTTGGCCCGCCCGCTCATAGCTCTTAAAGTGGTCGATATCGCCCGCAGCCAAAAGGCCTCCGCCGTCGCTCACGGCGCCACGGGCAAGGGCAACGACCAGGTGAGATTCGAGCTTACTTTCAAGGCGCTCGCGCCCGACCTCAAAATTATCGCGCCCTGGCGCGAATGGGAGATGAAGTCGCGCGAGGACGAAATCGCTTACGCCCGCCGCAGAAAAATTCCCATAGAAGTGACGCCCGCCAAACCTTATTCTTCCGACGCCAATCTCTGGCATATTTCATACGAGGGCGGCATACTCGAAGACCCTGCGAACGAGCCCGACGAAAAAATGTTCCAAATGACCGTCTCGCCCGAACGAGCCCCGTCGAAGGCGCGTTATGTGGAAATAGGATTCCAGAAGGGCGCGCCCGTTTCTCTCGACGGCAAGAGAATGCCGGCCGTCGAACTGATAAATCGTCTTAATAAAATCGCCGGAGCAAACGGCGTCGGCCGCGTGGACATAGTGGAGAACCGCCTCGTCGGAATAAAATCCCGCGGCGTCTACGAGTGTCCCGCCGCCACTGTTTTATTGGCGGCGCACCGTGAGATCGAATCGCTGGTTCTTGACCGCGACACCTCTCACTACAAAGAATTACTCTCTCAAAAATACGCCGAACTGGCCTATAACGGTTTGTGGTTCACGCCGCTGAAAGAATCTATTGACGCCTTCATAACGGAAACGCAGAAAAACGTTTCGGGCTCCGTGCGTCTCAAACTCTGCAAGGGTTCGGTAATTGTCGCAGGACGCAAATCCAGGCACTCTCTCTACTGGGAAAAACTCGCTACTTTCGGACGGGAAGATATTTATAATCAGAAAGACGCCGAGGGTTTTATAAATCTCTACGGCCTGCCGCTTAAAGTGCGCGCGATACTGAAAAATCAACAAAATAAAAGCAAAAATCCGAATTTTACGTCGATAAAACATAAAATGGAGATAAAAATATGAAAGCGGTAAAAGAAAAATTTCTTGTCGACAACAAAGGCCATAAAACGGCGGTGGTGCTTGGCATCAACTTTTACAATCAGCTGCTCGATGATATGGATGATTTGAGAATTATCGCCGAAAGAAAAGACGAACCTGCCTTGTCCCTCAAAGAAGTGGAAAAGCGACTTAGACACAATGGACTTATATAAAGTAGAAGTCAAAAAATCGGCGGTTAAAGAGTTGCAGTCGCTTGATACGAGGTTTATTCCCGTTATTTGGAAACAAATAAAAAAGCTTTCCGAAAATCCCACTCCGATGCACTCGGCGAAACTTTGGGCCAGTGATAAAAGTTATCGCATACGTATAGGCAATTACAGAGTCGTATATCAGGTGGATGACGACAGGAGAATCGTAACCGTTCAGAGAATAAAACACAGAAGAGAAGTTTATAGATAAGCGGCGGGGTAAATAAAACAATGAAGACGACCACAAACTCAAAAAGTTTCATATCGTCGTCAGGATACGACTGGCGGCTGGCTCTTTGCGATATCGCCGGCTCGGTCGCTCACGTCAAGATGCTCTCCGAGCGCGGAATAATCCCGCGCCGCGATGCCGTCAAAATCGCGGCCGCGCTGGGTAAACTCTCGTCGCAAATACGCCCCGCGGTATCCGCCGGGAAACGTCCGCGGCTTCCCGATGCCGAAGATATTCATTTCGCCGTGGAAAAAGAGATTATAAAACGTCTGGGCCCCGTCGGAGGAAAGATGCACACCGCCCGCAGCCGCAACGATCAGGTCGCCACGGATCTGCGCCTCTGGCTCAAAGAAGAAATTCCTTCATTAATACAATCATCGCGCCGCGCCCGCAAAGAAATTCTGCTTAAAGCCCGCGCCAACATAAAGGCCGTAATGCCCGGCTATACGCATTTGCAGCAGGCGCAGCCGGTGCTTTTCGCCCACTGGATTTCGGCTTACAATGAAATGCTCAAACGCGACGAATCGCGGCTTGCCGGATGCCTCGGACGTCTCGACGAATCGCCGCTTGGCGCGGCCGCTTTCGCGGGAACTTCTTTCCCTGTGGACCGGCGTCTCACGGCGCGCCTTCTGGGGTTTGCCCGCCCTATGGCGAACTCCGTCGACGCCGTGGCGTCGAGGGACTTCGCCTGCGAGTTTGCCGCGGCCTGCGCGGTGCTTCTTGTGAACCTTTCGAGGTTTGCGGAAGACCTGATAATATTTTCGTCGTCGGAGTTCGGCTTTGTCGAAATGCCTTCGGGCTATTCGAGCGGGTCGTCCATAATGCCGCAGAAGAAAAACCCGGACTGGCTCGAACTCGTGCGCGCGAAAGCCGCTTCGGCCGTCGGCTCGCTGATGTCGCTGATGGCTCTTACGAAAAACCTTCCGCTCGCTTACAATCGCGATCTTCAGGAAGACAAGCTTCACGTTTTCCGCTCCGCCGACGACGCGCGTCTCGCTCTTGAAGTTTGCGCCGCCGTGGCCAATGGCCTCAAAGTAAACAGCCGCCGGATGCTGGCTTCTTTCGACAAGGATTATCTTCTGGCCACCGAGTTGGCGGACTATCTGGCCGTGCGGGGAGTTCCTTTCCGCAAGGCGCACGCGGCCGTTTCGGCGGTGGCGCGGTATGCCGTCGAGCGCGGCGTTTCTCTGTCCGAAGTCACTTTTGAAGTTTACAAAAAATACTCGCCGGCCTTTGGACGCGATTTATACAAATGCCTCGACGTGAGGCGCGCGGTATCTTCCCGCAAGTCGCTTGGCGGTACCGCGGCTTCGGAAGTGTCGCGGTATTTATCTTCGGAATTGCGGGGGCTTAAAAAAATATGAGATCAAGATTCTCCGGCACAGGCAGGATTTTTTCGGCGTCTATCAGGGCGGCGGTGTGTGCGTTTTTTTTATTTTGCGCCGCAAACTCGTCTCCGGCCGCCGATGACGGTTCGATGTCGCCTTCGCGGCCGTCGGCTTCGGTAAGAGTTTTCACCGCCGCCGACGCTGTATTTTACGGCATCAGAAATAATCAGCAAATCCTTGTGGCCAACGAAGACGTCGAGATAGCAAAAGCCAAAATACGCGAAACCCACGCGCTCGTGTTTCCCAAGATAGATTTTAATCTCAACGCGTCCAAATACGACACAGCCACGCCTTTCATACTGTCCGACGCGCTGGGCTCCATTTATTACGACGCGAGCCGCGCTCCGTCGGAAAATTACACGGCAAAATTCACCATGGCGCAGTACATCTATGCCGGCGGCCGGTATACGTCCAATATGCGGCTGGCCAAAACAAATCTCAGGGTGGCCGAAACCAACAGGGAAATTCTGTTGTCCAATGTTCGCGCCGAGGTCAAAAAAGCTTTTTACCGCCTGATATACGCGTCCGCGCGGCTTAGCGATATGAAAAAAGAAGCCGCCCGCCTGTCGTCCGGCGGACGCTCCGCCGACGGAGAATTGCTCGCGGCGCTGCGAAGGGATATTATCTCCGCGGAAAAAAATTACGCCGCCGCCCGCCTCGGCTTTCTTTCCACGGCGGGTCTTGAACTGAACACGATTTTTGAAATATCAGGCGCGTTGAAAATTGATTTGCCGACCGCGCTTGAAGCCGATAAACTTGTGGCGCAGGCGTATCAGTACCGCAGGGAACTCAGCAGAGTGGCCATTCAGGAAACTATAGATTCGCTGGCGGTTTCTTTGCTGCAGACCGAAAAATTTCCGGCGGTCACATTGGGCGGAACGTACGAATTTGTCGATGTCAACCGGTCGGATTCCCGGAAAAACTGGGCAATGTTTCTCAATCTGAATCTGCCGGTTTTCGACGGATGGGCTTCGTGGGCGCGTCTCGACGCGCGAAAATCCCACGCCCGCCAGAGCGGCATAAAAAAGACCGACGCCGAAGACGCCATATCCTACGAAGTGCGTCTGGCCGTGCTTACGCTTGAGGCGGCCGCCAAAAAAGTAAAGCATGACGAAGACCGTCTCGCCGAGGCGCTGTCGGCTAAACCCGTCAACCCCCGAGCCGTATATCTTGCGTCCATGGATATTCTGGATTCGCGTCTTGAGGCCGTAACCTCGCTGATAAATCTGGAACTCGCCGTAGGCAAAGAAATATCGTGAAGAATATGCGGCGATAAAAACACTTTGACATTTGATTTTTACTTGTCATTCCCACCCCGTATCAAGTACGGGGTAAACTCCAGTGGGAATCCAGAAATTGTTGTCGGAAAAACTCTGGATACCCGCTTGCGCGGGTATGACATACTTTGTTAATTGGGATACGTGTGTGCTGCGATACATTAAGATGCCCGCGTTTTTCTTTTGCGTGGCGGTTTCGGTTTTGTGTTTAGCCGTTTCCGTGACGGCGGCGGAGAATCCTTTTTCCGAAGACCGCGTTGTAATGGATTATCTTTGGCATTCGGCATCGCTTCTTCCGGCGTCAAAACGGCCCAAAATCGCTCTGGTTCTTTCGGGCGGCGGAGCGCGCGGATTTGCTCACATCGGGGTGTTAAGAGTGCTTAAGCGGCACGGCTTGCCCGTCGATATTGTCGTAGGCGTCAGTATCGGAGCCGTAATCGGCTCTCTTTACGCCGGCGGTGTGCCGCTGGAACGTCTCGAATATATTTCATCTGACCTTGGCTGGGATAAAATAGCGGACATGGGCAGCGCCTCCCTCGTAGGTTTGCTGCTGGGCAGCAATCTGCTTTCGACCGAACGTCTCGAAGCGTATCTGGAAAAATATCTGGGCGGCAAGAGATTTCACGAACTGGACATAAAGTTCGCCTGTGTCGCGGTGGATATTTCCACGGGAGAGCGGATAGTTTTTTCGGAAGGCAAAGTGGCTTCCGCCGTGCGGGCGTCGGCCACTATTCCGGGCATCTTCGAGCCGGTTATGTTCCGCCATCGTTACCTGGTGGACGGCGGATTGATCGACAATATACCGGTGGACATCGCCCGCTCTATGGGCGCCGACATAGTTATAGTTCTTACGGCCCGTTCCGATTACACGCTGAATCCATCCGAAGGCATTTTCCGGACCCTCACTCAGGCCATTTATATTCAGGGCGCGCTTCTTGAGAATGAATCGCTCAAAAAAGCCGATTTCATCATCTCTCCCGACGTGAAGGGCGTTTCCGCCATAGACCTTTCAAAAGCCAAAGAATGTATCGCCGCCGGTGTTGTGGAAACCGAATCCAGGATGGATGCCCTTAAAGAATTTATAGTGCGCAGAGTGTTGGAGCGCGCCGGAGCCGATGTTTACAAATAGAGCGGAGCTTATGAAATTTTCGTCTGTTGCCGTTATATCGATATTTATTTGGGCGCTCGGCGCGCCGCAAAGTTTGCGCGCCGGCGTCGCCGATGGCGAAATCTCGCGCCTCCATGCCGCGGCCGACGGCCGCTCGTCGGACGCGCGGAAGTCCGACGCTTTTTTCTCTCTGGGCGAAATTTATCTGGAGCGTTCCAGAACTCAGGAGGCGTTGAATTACTATCAGTCGTCCCTCCATTACGCGCGTTCCGCTCGACGGAAACTGCGAGCCCTCCGGCGCCTGTCCGACACTTATTATTCACAGGGGTCGCTTGGAAAGGCCATAGAGTTCGCCAAAGATGCCGTCGCCGCGGCTCCGCGCGATGTCTCCGCGCAAAAAAAATTGGCGCATTATTACGTCGAGGCGGACCTGCGCATACCGGCGCTCGAAGAATACAAAAAGATACTTTCGCGGCGACCCGACGACGTGGATACCCTGCTCGGCGCCGCGGGAGTTTTTGAATCGCTGGGTCTTTACGCCGACGCCATAGAACATTACAAAAAAGCCATGGTGCGCGGCGCCTCCGGCGATGTAATACTCAGGGTTGCCGGCTGCTATGAGATAGTTTCGGAACGGGTTATTGCCGAGGCGCTGCTCAAGGAATATCTGGCCGCGACTCCGGATTACGGGGGATTCATTCAGTTGGGGAAACTCTATTATGCGTCGGGACAATACGCGCGCGCCGTAACGGCTTTCTCATCGGCCGTAAAAATGAACCCTCGCGGCCCCGATGCGCTTTTGCGCCTTGGCATGGCCTATTATAAGAGTTCCCGTCCCGACGAGGCCGCCGAGATATTCAAGATATATCTGCTTGAAATGCCCGATTCGTCCGCCGCCAGATTTTTTCTGGGACTGTCGCTGGAGTTGTCCGGAGAATCCTCAAGAGCTTCGACGGAATACGCCGCGGCGTTGAAGTTGTCCGGACACGATTCCGTGCTGTCGGCCGTGGCGGGGGCGCTAAAGACATCGGTCGCCGGGACCGTTCCGCGTTGATTTTGAAAATCCACCCGAAATAAAGTATAATAGCCGGGCAGTCAAGAATGTAAGGGAGAGAAACTATATGCAGGTACTCGTATCCATAAATTCGGCTCAGCGCAAGGTCTCGGTGGGCTCGAACGTTGTTGTTGACCACATTAAAAACGTAAAGCCCGGGGATAAGGTCGAGTTCGACAAAGTTCTGGCCATATCCGACGGAGATAAAACGCTCGTCGGCACGCCCGTCGTTCCCAAAGCGAAAGTGGTGGCCGAAGTGGTAGGCCACAAAAAAGCGCCCAAAGTCCTGGTTTTTAAAAAGCGTTCCAAAAAGGGATATAAAAAAATACGCGGGCACAGGCAGTCACTCACTGAATTGATCATCAAAGAGATAAAAATATAAGCACTTACCGGAGCACATAAAATGGCACACACAAAATCGCAAGGATCGTCCACAAACGGCAGAAACTCTCCCGGGCAGCGGCTCGGAGTGAAGGTTTACGGCTCTCAGAGTGTTCTTCCCGGCGCCGTAATAATCCGGCAGCGCGGCACTAAGGTGTATCCCGGAGCCGGTGTCGGAATGGGCTCCGATTTTACGATTTTTGCCAAAGCAGCCGGAGTGGTGAGTTTCAAAAGGGGCGCCAAGGATCGTCTGCGCGTGAGCGTGCTTCCCTCGGAAAAATAGCCGCCCGCCTCCATCCCGTTTCAAACCATAAACCCGCGCAGTAGTTACCTTTCTTCGTCATCGTAGTTGCTCCTTTGCGAGCGTACGCATGAAAAACCCTGATAAAGAATCGGCATCTTTGAATCCCGTGAGCGGCTCTGCCGTCGCGCGGACGACCTCAGTCCGGTCCCCGGGAAAATCCACCGGAGCTTTCATCGATAAGGCGTTGATAGTAGTCGCCGGCGGGCGCGGCGGCGACGGTTCCATGAGTTTCCGCAGGGAAAAATACGTGCCTTTCGGCGGGCCCGACGGAGGAAACGGCGGGCGCGGCGGCGACGTATGGCTTGAGGCGACCGACCGGATGTCCTCTCTGCTGGATTTCAAATATCGTCCGAGATTTACGGCTGCCGACGGCGGAAAAGGCTCCTCGTCCGACAGAACGGGGCCTTGCGCCGAAGACCTTATAATAACCGTTCCCGTCGGAACGATAGCGCGCAAGAACGGCGAGGTGTTGGCTGATTTGAGCGCTCCGGCGATGAGGGTTTTGGCCGCTCGCGGCGGCAGGGGCGGCCGCGGTAACAAGTCGTTTAAGACGGCGATGAATACCGCGCCCCGTATCTACGAAAAAGGCCAGCCGGCCGAGACGTCGACCCTCGAACTCGAATTAAAACTTATCGCGGACGTAGGCATTATAGGCATTCCCAATGCCGGCAAATCGTCCATACTTTCCAGAATCACTTCCGCCCGCCCCAAGATTGCGTCTTATCCTTTCACGACACTTTCGCCCAATCTTGGCGTCGCGACGATACGTTCCAGAAACGTGGTATTTGCCGACATTCCCGGTCTTATCGAAGGCGCCCGCGACGGAAAGGGGCTGGGGCACGATTTTTTAAGACACATCGAAAGAACCGGACTTCTGCTGCACGTGATAGACGCGTCCGGGTCTTCCGGCGACCCGCTGGAAAATTATAAAACCATTATCGCCGAACTTGGCGCTCATTCCAAAGAGCTCATCAAAAAACCGACGGTCATCGCGCTTAATAAAATGGATGTTCCCGAAAGCGCCCGCGCGCCGGCTCTTTTCCGCAGGCGATTGAAGGGCAAAAAGATATTTCCGATTTCGGCCGTTACGGGCGAAGGTCTGGCGCCGCTGTTGGACTATTGCGCCGAGCGCGCCGCCGAAAGGACGGTAGCGCCGCCGGTTGCGTCCGACGACCGCCGGACGAGAAGATTTACGTACGAAAAGCCGTTTGTCGTCGAGCGGAACGGCGACGTCTGGGTTTTATCCGGCAAAAGAATCGACGATCTTGCCGAGATGACGGATTTTGCAAACGAGGAAACCCTCGTGCGCTTTCAGCATATAATTAAAAAAATGGGCATAGATAAAGCATTGGAGGCCGCCGGCGCCGCGGAGGGCGACACCGTCCGTATAGGTTCCAAGGAATTTGATTTTGAGCCCTGACCCACGGACGAAAAAGTTTTTTTATCGGGCGCGCCTGGTTTTTTGGTGCGCTCTTATTTTTTATTTTTCATCCGTGCCGTATCTTAAAACCGATCTCGGCGTATGGGACACCATTCTTCGCAAAATCGCCCACGCCGCCGTATACGGGCTGCTTTTTGTTTTCGCGCGCTCCGCTTTCGCGGATTCTTCGGTGAACATCGCCGGCGCAACCGTCCGCCCGCGCCGTTTTGAACTCGTATGGCCGGTTTTATTTAGTATAATATACGCCGTATCCGACGAATATCACCAGACGTTCGTGCCCGGCCGTTCGGGCTCTGCCGCGGATGTTCTTATAGACACTTCCGGCGTTGCGTTGGCGGTTTGGCTCGAAATTAAAGGACATACCGCAAGGATAAACCGTTTTTTCCGGGAAATGAAGCCAAATCGCGCGATTTTTCTTTTTCTGCCGATCTTGCTGGCCGCAGTTCTGGCCGTCAAACTCCTTTTTTTCGGCGCGAGCCACGATTTTATGCGCGCTGCAAAACTTGCCGAGGCGGGCCGCTATGTAGACGCCGCAGTCCGGTATGAGCGCTTCGCCGACCGTCGGCCGTCTCACCGGCTTGCGTCATCCGCGATTTTTGAGGCCGCCGGAATTTACAATTTTCAACTGCGACTTCCCGCAAAAGCGGCCTCTCTTTACAGACGCGCCGAAGCCGATTATTCGTCCGACCCCGCGCTGCTTGTCCGGGCCCGCGCGGGGCTTTTAAGATCACCGGACTACTTTCCTCTTATCGACGGAGCCCAGTGGGTCGAAGGGGACTCGGCTACCGGCGGCGCCAACATGAAAGCGATATGGTCGGCGCACGAGGTCTCGACCGGAGTTTTCCGCGTCGACAAAAAATTCTTTGCCGGTCCCATGGTAGTGACCACGCGCAGCGTCTATTATGCCGTTTCCGGCTATGCCCTGCTTGAAAGTCAGTCGAGGCCGGATTCCGGTTCCGCCGTTTTTCTCGAACACCCGATTTATCACGGAAAAAAATGGTCCCGCCGCGACGGCGCCAGGGTAGCCGGGATTACGGTGGAGTTCGTCCCGACTGCCGTAAAAGTAAGGGCCGGAGTGTTCGGCGAGTGCATAAGAATAGGCGAAAAATATACCGATTCTCCCGGCGTAATCAGATACAGCTATTACGCTCCCTACGTCGGATGGGTGCTCACTACCATTTCCGGTTCCCGCGGGGAACATCGCAACAGCGAACTTATAACTTTCAAACTTCGGGGATAAAACTATGAACAAAACCTCTGAGTCGCCGCTGCCGTCCATGGCATCGCCGTCGGCGGCCATCGAAAAAAGAAAACACGCGCGGCATATACTGGTGTCTCCCGTAAAAATATCCGATTCGGACAAAACGAAGCAGGGACTTATACGGAATATATCTTTTTCCGGTCTGGGGTTAGAGTCGTACGAAATTTTGTCCATCGACAAAAAATACCGTTTCATTTTTTCAACCGGCGGATTCGTAAAGATAAAAGCGTTTGCCCGCATTAAGTGGTCGAGCGAGGCCTTCGGCAAGCGTCTTTACGGCGCGGAATTTGAGGCAAACAGATTATTAACGCGCCTTAAGATTTGGCTGTTGGTCCGCCGGATAGAGGGCAAAAGGATTTTCTAAAAAATTCCGGCACTGACCCCGCGGACATCGGTAATGTCGACGGGCGGCCTGTTTTTCCGGCGTTTTACCTAAATTATCCGATGAAAAGTTTTCTTGTCACAGGCGCGGGCGGTTTTATAGGCACCCGCATAACCGAAACGCTTTTGTCCCGCGGACATAAAGTTTTTTGTCTTGTCAGAAATCTTGCGCGTGCCGAACATCTGACACAAATGGGAGCCGTTGTCGTGAGGGGAGACGTTACCGACCCTGTTTCGCTGCGCGCCGTCATGGAAAAACCCGCTTTCGGCGAAGGCCGTCCGGACGCGGTGATAAACTCCGCCGGAGTGCTCCGTTCCCGCGACATGGCGCGCTACTACGCCGTCAACAGCGCAGCCGTCGCGTCTATGGGCGCCATCGCGCGGACAATCGGAACGAAAGTCGTTCATCTATCGTCGCTGGCGGCCTTCGGGCCGTCGGAGCCGGGAAAACCGCGGCGTCTCGGCGACAGGCCGTCGCCCGTGTCGGTTTACGGCAGAAGCAAATTAGACGGCACTTTGGCGCTTGCGGCGTCGGGAGCGCGGCACTGCGTGATTGTGCCGTCGGCCGTCTACGGCCCCCGCGACAGGGACATGTTTTTTTTCTTCAAAGCCGTTTCGCTGGGAATAAGCGTGTCGTCGCGTCCTCCCCGCTTTATAAATATGAGTTTTTCCGAAGATGTCGCGCTGGCCGTAGCCCTTGCCGCCGAGACCGACCGCGCCGACGGCAAAACCTATTACGCGGCCGACCCGAAGGAGTATTCATGGAGCGATGTCTGCGAGATTATAGCCGCGGCGGCCAAAAAAAGCGTTTTGCGGGTGATAGTTCCGGATTTCATTCTATCCTCTGCCGCCCTCGTTTCCGAAAAAATATCGTCGGCGCTGGGAAAGGACGCGGTGTTCAACACCGATAAGGCCAATGAGATGCTCCGGCCGGCATGGACATGCTCCGGCGTCGAAGATACGCAAAAGGATTTGGGTTTTAGAATGACGGATTTTGCCGACGGCGCGGCAAAAACATATAATTGGTACAAAGAAAACCATTGGCTTTGAAATTAATATGAGGCCATTGAAAAACTCTTGTCATGTCATTCCCGCGAAAGCGGGAATCCAGATTTCCTGTCAGTGATGGATTCCCGATTAAAGCATTCGGGAATGACAAAATGGTTCAAAAATACTTTTTCGACGGGCTCAATGTAACATCAATGGATATATTTAACAAGTGTTCTAAGTTTACCGCCGCCAAGGAAATTATGGCGGCCAACTTGTATCCCTACTTTTTAAGGGTGGATTCGGCCCAGGGCCCCACCGCCATAGTGGAAGGCCGCGAACGGGTTGTCATTTGCTCCAATAATTATCTGGGGCTCGCGAACCATCCCAAAGTCAAGGAAGCCGCAATCGCGGCCGTCAAAAAATACGGCACGTCCTGCACCGGTTCCAGGTTTCTCAACGGAACTATAGATATGCACCTGGATGTGGAGAGAAAACTCGCCCGATTTGTAGGCAAGGAATCGGCCGTGCTTTTTACGACGGGACATCACGCCAATCTGGGCGCCATATCCACGATCGTAGGCAAGGGCGATTATGTTCTTACCGACAAACTCGACCACGCTTCAATAATCGACGGCTGCCGGCTTTCTTACGGAGAAATGTTGCGCTTCCGGCACAATAACATCGGAGATCTCGAACGCCTGCTTGCCGCCCGCAAGGACTCGGGCAAACTTATCGTCGTAGACGGTGTTTTCTCCATGGAAGGCGACATCGCCGACCTGCCCGGAATAGTCAAACTCGCCAGGGCTTACAACGCCAGGGTTCTTGTCGACGACGCGCATTCGCTGGGCGTTCTCGGGGATAATGGCCGCGGCACATCGGAACATTTTAAGCTTGAAAGCGAGGTCGACCTGATAATGGGGACGGCCTCGAAGTCGCTGGCTTCAATAGGCGGATTTATCGCCGGCCGCGAGGAAGTCATACATTACATCAAGCATATTTCGCGTTCGCTGATATTCACGGCTTCGCTTCCCGCGTCGAATACGGCGGCCATTGCCGCGGCCCTCGACATCATAGAGAGCGAGCCGGAACGAAGAGAGCGGCTCTGGCGCAACGTAAGAAAAATGAAGAGTGAATTTACGCGCATGGGTTTCGACACCGGCAATTCGAGCACCCCCATAATACCCATTACCGTCGGTGAAAATATGGCCGCTTTCCAGATGTGGCGCATGCTTTACGACGGGGGAATATTCGCCAGTCCCGTGGTCGCTCCCGCAGTGCCCGAGGGCCACGCCATAATAAGAACAAGCTACACCGCGGCGCACACCGAGGAAGATTTGGATTTTGTGCTCGAAAAATTCGCCAAGATCGGCGCGGATCTGGGTATCATTTCCGGAAGGACGGCGGTATCGGCGTCCGGCCGGCTCAAAAGACCCCGCGGTCGCGTTTCCACCGCGAGGTTCCGGCGTATCTGGGGGCGTTTCAAAAATCTCGGCGTCAAAGAAAAAACACAGTCCTGGATCAAAAAAATATGGAGAGCGTAGGTCCTTCCGTTTTTAAGAAATGAATATCCTACCCGTGGAAACCAAGCAGGATCTTAAAGATTTCGTGGAGTTGCCCTGGAAGATTTACGCCGGCGATCCCGCGTGGGTTCCGCCGCTTAAATCGGAAGTTCGCGACATCCTCGACGAAAACAGGAATCCTTTCTGGGAGCACTCTTCGCGCCGGCTTTTCATTGCCCGCGACGAGGCGGGCGCCGTCGTCGGGCGCGTGGCCGCCATTGTCGACGACAATTTTGTGGAGTTCCACGGTGAAAAAACGGGCTTCTTCGGTTTTTTTGAGTCGATAAACGATTCCGCCGTCGCGCGCGCCTTGCTTGAAACGGCGCGTGGGTACCTCGCCGCCCGCGGAATGAAAAAAATCATAGGCCCCACCGCGCCTTCCACCAACGACGAAATGGGTTTTCTCGTCGAGGGTTTCGACACTCCTCCTTTTATAATGATGCCGCACAATCCGCCGTATTACAAAAATCTGGTCGAGTCGTCCGGATTCACGCCGGCGAAAAATCTTCTGGCGTATCTTATGACGGAAGAAAACTCGCCCAAGGCGCGCATAGAGCGGCTGGTCGCCGCCGTCAGAAAAAAAGAGCCGTTTTTGACTGTGCGTCCCATAAATCCGCGCGACTTCGCCGGTGAAGTGAAGCGTATATGGGAAATCTACAATAACGCATGGGAGAAAAACTGGGGTTTCGTGCCGTGGACGCAAAAAGAGTTTGAGGCGCAGTGCGCGAAATTAAAGCCCCTGATGATTCCCGACCTCATTCTGCTGGCCGAGATAAAAGACCGCCCCGTCGGTGTTTTGGCGGGCGTTCCGAATTATTCCGAAGTGCTCAAAAAAATAAACGGCCGCCTCGGTCCCATCGAGCTGATCAAATTTCTTTACTACAAGACCAAAATAAAAGCGATGCGCGTAATGATAATGGGTGTCACAAAAGAATATCGCAACAGAGGCATAGAAGGCGTAATGTTTTCCGAAATTATAAAAAACGGCCCAAAGCACGGCATATTGACGGCCGAGATGTCGTGGATACTCGAAGACAATATAATGATGCGCCGCGCGGCCGAGATGCTCGGCGGATATATCTACAAAAAATACACGGTTTTCCAAAGCGATATCGAGCCGTCCGTCTGACGATATGAGCGAAAAAAAATTTTCTGACACCCCCGCCTCCGCAAAAACGTCGAATTATCGCGGGCTTATAGAACGTTACCGCGATTATCTGAGCGTTTCCGGCAAGACGCCGGTGGTCACGCTTCTTGAGGGCAATACACCTCTTATCCGCGCGTCAAACCTTGCCGCCGAAATCGGGTTTTCCGGCGAGATTTACCTTAAATACGAAGGCATGAATCCCACCGGCTCCTTCAAAGATCGCGGAATGACGATGGCCATATCCAAGGCCGCCGAAGCCGGATCCTCGACGGTAATCTGCGCTTCCACGGGCAATACTTCGGCTTCCGCGGCGGCCTACGCCGCGCGGGCCAAAATGCGCTGCGTGGTGCTCATCCCCGACGGAGCCATCGCTCTGGGCAAACTTTCGCAGGCGCTGGTTCACGGCGCGGAGGTCTTCGCCGTAAGCGGTAACTTCGACGAAGCGCTCAACATAGTGCGGGAACTCTCGGAAAAATATCCGCTCACGCTGGTCAATTCCGTCAATCCTTACCGCATCGAGGGGCAGAAGACGGCCGCCTTCGAGATAATCGAGACGCTCGGCCGCGCGCCGGACTTTCACTTTATACCGGTGGGCAACGCCGGAAACATCACCGCTTACTGGAAGGGCTACAAAGAATACGCCGACGGGAAATTCTTCATAGCCGCCGCTTCTGCGCCCTATCCCCTATCCACTATCCACTATCCACTGCCTCATATGATGGGCTTTCAGGCCGAAGGCGCCGCGCCCATCGTAAGGGGCGCGCCGGTAGCCAAACCTGAGACCGTCGCGACCGCCATAAGAATAGGAAACCCCGCCTCGTGGCGGCAGGCCGTCGAGGCCAGAGACGAGTCGCTCGGCGCGATAGACATCGTGACCGACGACGAAATTCTGGCCGCCTACAAACTGCTGGCTCGGTCGGAAGGCGTGTTTTGCGAACCCGCCTCCGCCGCATCCGTGGCCGGCCTGATCAAATACAAAAAAATCATTTCCGATTCCGGCGGCTCCGACGGCAAAGATTCCCCGGTCGCCGTCTGCACCCTTACCGGCCATGGTCTTAAGGACCCCGACTGCGCCGTCAAGAATTCCTCCCGTCCAATGTCGGTTCCCTGCGACGCGGCGAAAATCGTTTCTCTTTTGGGGATAAAATCATAGTTAATCGTGAATAACATGGGGGGACATCTTTATATTTTTCTCGATGAAGGCGGCAACCTTGATTTTTCCGCGCGGGGCACTAAATATTTTGTTATGACCGCCATAGTCAAGACAAGACCTTTTGATGCTTACAAGGAACTCGCCGAAATAAAATATGACTTGATAGAATCCGGGCTGGATTTGGAGTATTTTCATGCCTCCGAAGACAGGCAGATAGTCAGAGATGTTGTATTCAGAGTGATTAAAAAGCACTTGGACGTGATTTTGGATAGTTTGGTAGTAGAAAAAAGAAAGGTCGATCCCGTATTGCGGGCGGAGGAAAGATTTTTCCCTGAAATGCTGGGTTATCTGTTAAAATATGTATTGGGTTGTTGCGAATTATCGGGATATGATGAGATTTTAATATTTACCGACGCCATTCCCTTAAAGAGAAAAAGGGAAGCCATAGAGAAAGCCATCAAAAAAGTGCTTAAAAGAGTTGTGCCGCCGTTTACCAAGTACAGAATTTTCCACCATGCCTCAAAGTCCAGTTATGATTTACAAATAGCGGACTATTGCAATTGGTCGATTTTTCGCAAATGGGAAAGCGGCGACGCAAGGTCTTACGATATTATATCTTCTGCGGTAAGAAGCGAATATGACATATTCCGTGCAGGCGGGCGTTATTACTACTAAAAATTAAGACCGCCCCGACTACCCTTGCGGGAGAGCCCCATGGGCTCTTGTCATCGGAGCGGTACCTTTTGACGATAGTGTATAAAATTGGCAGAGGATTGTCAAGTTGTGTATCAAAAAATGAAACAGCGCGAAAACTGGGGCTCCAAGCTCGGCGTTATATTCGCCGTCGCCGGCTCGGCGGTCGGCCTGGGAAATTTCTTAAGATTTCCCGTGCAGGCGGCCCGCAACGGCGGCGGCGCTTTTATGATTCCATATTTTGCCGCGCTGATTTTTCTGGGCATCCCTCTTATGCTCATTGAATGGACGGCCGGACGTTTCGGCGGCGGATTCGGCCACGGCACGGCTCCCGGAATATTTCATTCGATGTGGCGCAAGAACCGCTTCATCAAATATTTCGGCGTCATAGGCATTTTCGGGCCCGTCATAATTTTCATCTATTATACTTATATCGAGTCGTGGCTTCTCGGATACGCTTTCTTTTCCCTCGTCGGGAAATACACTCCCGCGACCGCTTCTATGGAAACAATGAAAGAATTTCTGAGCGGCTATCAGGGCGCGCCCGGGAACCCTTATTTCGGCGGTCTGAGATGGGCGTATCTTTTTTTTGTGCTGACTTTTACGGCAAACATTGTCGTGGTTTATTACGGCATAAAAAATGGTATCGAAAAACTCGCCAAATGGGCTATGCCGATATTATTCGTGCTCGGCGCGATAATAACCGTCCGTGTTCTTACTCTGGGAGTCGTCGACCTTGCCCGACCGGAGCGCAATCCCGTAAACGGACTCGGGTTTCTCTGGAATCCGGATTTCTCGCAGCTTAAAAGCGCCAAGGTCTGGCTTGCCGCCGCAGGGCAGGTTTTCTTCACGCTTTCCGTCGGAATAGGCGTGATACTTACTTACGCGAGTTATCTTAAAAAACGCCAGGACGTCGTGCTTTCGGGCATTACATCGGCGATGACAAACGAGTTCATAGAAGTGGTGCTCGGCGCCAGTATAGTGATACCCGCCGCCGTAACTTTTTTCGGAGTCGCCGGAGCGACCGAAATAGCGGGCAGCGGTTCGTTCAATTTGAGTTTCGTCACGATGCCTATGATTTTTACGCGGATCCCGATGGGAGCGCTCTTTGCGTTTATGTGGTTCGCGCTTCTGTTCCTGGCGGGAATCACGTCGAGCGTTTCACTGGCCACGCCGGCCATATCGTTTCTTGAGGACGAATTCGATATTTCAAAAAAAGACGCCGTAATGATTTTTGCCGCGGTTACTTTTGTATTGTGCCAGCCGGCGATTTTCCTTTTGGGACAGGGCGTCGTCGACGAAATGGATTTCTGGGGAGGGACTTTTTGTCTTGTGCTGTTTGCCGCGATAGAGGCGGTGCTTTTTTCGTGGATATTCGGGATTGATAAGGCGTGGGATGAAATGCATCTGGGCGCCGACATCAGAGTGCCGGGGTTTTACCGCTTCATCATAAAATATATTACGCCGGTTCTTTTGCTGACGATTCTGGGCGCGTGGTTTTATCAGGAAGGACTCGACGTGATACTTATGAAAAACGTCGCCGAAGCAAACCGCGCCACTGTGCTTTATACAAGGATAAACCTCGCTTCGATTTTCGTGATTCTGTGCGTTCTCGTCAGAACGGCGTGGCGCAGGCGGGAAAAAATGACAGCCGCGGGAAATATATGAAACCTTCGGGATGGGCGCTTTTAATTCTTTCGTGGAGCGTAATCATAGGGTCTCTGACGTTTTGTTTTTATAAAATCTTTTCTGCAAAATCCGACGACAAAGGGGAAGACGACAATGGAAACCAAGAATGAAAAACAGATTCAGATAGAAATCGACGACGCCGTCGCGCAGGGCGCCTATTCGAATCTGGCGCTCATATCTCATTCGGAGAGCGAAGTGGTGCTGGATTTCGTTTTCGTGCAGCCGCAGGCCCCCAAAGCCCGCGTCCGCTCGCGCGTGATAACGTCGCCTTTGCACGCGAAACGCCTGCTCAAGGCCCTTGAGGAAAATCTTAAAAATTACGAATCGCGTTTCGGCGAAATAAAAATGCCGCAGCAGGATCAAAACAAGCAGGTCGGCTTCCTGAATTAAAAAAAGGCCGGCATTTCCGCCGCGTATGACAATGAGAATAGAAATTATTTCCGTCGGCACGGAGCTTTTGGAAGGGAAAGCCAATTCCGATTTGACCCGTCTCGGCGACGATATTTACAAATCCGGCCTCGACGTCGCAAAGGCCGTTGTCGTGGGAGATTCGCGCCCCGAGACGGAGAAAGCCGTTAAGGACGCCCTCGCGTCCGCCGATGTCGTAATAATTACAGGCGGCCTCGGCCCGACTTTCGACGATATTACCGTCTCGGCCGTCGCGGCCGCTCTGGGCAGGACTACGTATCTTGACCCCGCCGTGCTCGAAAAAATAAAACAGCGTTTCGCCAAACGAAATCTCGAATATAATCCCGCGGCCAACGATTCGCAGGCGCGCATAATTTCAGGCGCTCGTCCCGTCGATAATCCGCACGGGACCGCTCCCGGGCAGATTATCGAAATAGCAGGCAAACCTCCCAAAATACTGGCGTTGCTGCCCGGTCCGCCAAGGGAGATGCGGGCAGTGTACGAGAATGGCATTGCGCCTATTTTAAGGGCGCGCGCCGCGACATTAAGAAAAAATCTTACCCTCAGAATATGCGGTTTGAGTGAATCGGCGGTGGACGCGAAAATCCGCAGAATAGTCGAAGATGAAAGCGTGACGGACAAGGGTCTTCTTAAATTTACGATACTGTGCCATCAGGGTATTGTCGATATAAAAATAACCGCCGCGGAATCCGACGAACTGCTGCTCGACGAAATGCTGCATAACGTCCGCGCCGAATTTTATAAGGCGCTGGGCGACAATATATTCGGAGAAAACACCGACACCCTCGAAAGCGTCGTCGGACGGCTGTTGATGAAAAATAAAATGACACTCGCCGTGGCCGAGTCCTGCACGGCCGGTCTCATCTCGGCCAGAATAACTAATATTCCCGGAAGTTCGTTTTACTTCCGCGAGGGCTTTGCGGTATATTCCAACGAGTCCAAGATAAAACGTCTGGGCGTTAATCCCGCTACGATAGAAAAGCACGGCTCGGTGTCGCGTGAAACGACAGCCGAACTGCTCGACGGATTAAAGAAAAACGCTTCGGCCCATTGCGGCATAGCCGTCACCGGTTACGCCGGGCCCGTCGGCGCCGGCGGCAAGGAAAGCGGTCTTGTTTACATCGGGGTTTTCACGCCGCTGGAGACCGCCGTCGCGGAATACAGATTCTCCGGCAGCCGCGGCGATGTCAGGGAACGCGCCGTCATATCCTCCCTGGATATGCTCAGAAAGTTTCTTTTGAGGATAAAATAACGCTTATGCGTTTGATAATAAAAAAATATGAGGCGATACTTTTCGCCGCGACTCTGCTGGTAGCGGTTTTCGCCGCTTCCGGCGTGCGTCGGAGCGACATCGTAACGGGGCAGGCGCATGCCACACCCGCCATTCCTTCCGCCGGCACGGTTGCGTTGACTTTTGACGACGGCCCGCATCCCGTCTATACCGCGCAATTGGCGGCCAAACTTAAAAAATACGGCGTCCCCGCCACGTTTTATCTGGTGGGAAAACAAATAGAAAAGCATCCGTCGCTGACGGCTCTTCTTGCCGAAAACGGTTTTGAAATAGGCGGGCACACTTATTCGCACGACAATCTGACGCTGTTGGACGAAGCGCGGGTAATTTACGAACTTGAAAAGACCCGAATCCTCATAAGACGGCACGCATCCGTGGATTCCTACGGTTTTCGTCCCCCCGGCGGCCGCCACGACGAAAGAATAAGGCGCATCGCCGATGGTATGGGATACAGAATGGTTTTGTGGGACATCCTGCCGAAAGACCACGAAGACATATCGAGCCGCGACATTGCCCGCCGGGTTTTAGACGGCGTAAAGAGGAATCACGGAGGCATTGTTCTGCTTCATTCGGGGAAAGCGTCCACCCTTGAGGCGCTCGACGATATAATACCGGCGCTTCTTGCCGAAGGTTTCAAATTTTCCGCCGCCGGCGCCCTCTCGGAAACAAATGCCCAGAATACTGGCGATTGATTACGGTTCTAAAAATATGGGCATAGCCGTCTCCGATGCCCTGGGGATGACGGCGCAGCCGCTGGTCACTTACAAAAGAATTTCCTTCGAGCGCGACATTGAGTATGTGAGCCGCCTTGCGTCGGAGTATTCCGTAGAAAAAATCGTCATGGGACTGCCGGTGCATCTCGACGGCCGCGAGAGTGATTCCTCGCGCTCGGCTCGGGATTTCGGCGAGCGCCTGACGGCTTCCGCGGGGGCGGGCGTGGAATATTTCGACGAAAGAATGACGACCTCCGTCATCGACAGAATGCTCATAGAGGAAGCCGACGTCTCCCGCGCCAAAAGAAAAAAAGTCAGGGATAAACTGGCCGCCGTTCTGATACTCCAAAACTATCTGGATTCCAAAGCGATTACCGACGACAATACGTTATGAAGCGGAACCTCCCGCCCACCCGCGATTTCAAAATCTCTTTTTCGTTTCGCCTGCCGTCATCCGGCAGATTCTCCGCGACTCTGACCGCGCTTGTTCTTGCCACCGCGTTATATTTTTTCTACGCCGCGGTGATTGCCAACGATCTGGAGACAAAAATACTGGTCGATATTCCGCGTGATTCGACAGCGGCGCGCGCCTCGCGCATTCTTGCGGACCGCGGCGCCGTGAAATCGCCGGGGATTTTCAGATATTGGCTCAAGCTGGCGCGCGCGGAGTCGCGCATAAAAGCGGGGGTTTATGAGATTGCGCCGCGCGAATCCGTTTTCGGCGTGGCGTCCAAAATCGTGAGGGGCGATAGTCACAGGATACGGCTTACAGTTCCCGAGGGTTACGAGGCGGCGCGAATAGCCGCGCTTGCGGAATCCTCCGGCCTCGGCGCCTCCGCGGAATTCCTTGCGTATGTCGCAAAAAATGGTCTGGAGGGGTATCTGTTCCCTGAAACTTATTTTTTTGATTACGGCTCGACCGCCGAGGCCGTTGCCCGACGGATGAAAGAGGAATTTGATCGCAGGATAACGCCGGATATGCTTGAGCGCGCCAAAGAGACGGGACTTGATTTGCGGCGACTGGTAATTCTGGCATCCATCATCGAGAAAGAAGCCACGAAAAACGATCGCCGTCTGGTATCCGCGGTGTTTCATAATCGTCTGAAAAGAAGGATGTATCTGGAAAGCTGCGCGACCGTGCTTTACGCTCTCGGAAAACATAAAGATCGGCTGATTTACGCCGACCTCAGAGTAAAATCGCCGTATAATACCTACCTTAATTACGGTTTGCCGCCCGGACCGATATCGAATCCCGGCATGGAGTCCATTATGGCGGCGCTTTATCCCGACGACTCCGCCGCTCTGTTTTTTGTCGTCGACGAAACATCGGGGACGCATATTTTTTCCCGATACTACAAAGATCATCTCGGTGTGCAGAAAAAACCCGCCGCACAAAAAACGACCTCCCGCTAATGCCGGCAAAAACGATTATTGACGGACTTGACATGCCGCAAAAAAAATGTTACAATTTCCATAAACGTAATATTTGGAATCATCCGCGACGGGTTGTGTCCGCGCGCGGAATATCAAATTAAGGAGGCATAGATGAAAAAAAATATGATTGTGGCGGCGGTTCTGACCGTTGCTCTTTCGACCGCTTCTTTCGCGGGCAGACCGTTTTTGACCGAGGACGCCCCTGTTTCGGATGTCGGAGTCGTCGGCGTGGAACTTGGCGCGGACTATAAAACGCCGATTTCGGAGGTTGACTCGAATTTTGTGTTCTACGGCGGGATACTTCCTTCTCTCGAACTTTATCTGGAGGTGCCTTATACCGGATTAGGAGGGGGCGCACCCGGGAAATTGGAAGTTTTTAACGTCGGGTCGAAATACAATCTATTCAAAGTCGGCGAGGAACAGATTCTCACGCTGGTGTTCAATATTGCCAATCTGCCGAAAAAGTGGTCGTCGCTTTCTTATGGCGCGGCTGCGGCGGCATCCAAGAATATCGGATTTCTTACCGTGCATTCAAACCTTGGATTCAGTTTTTTGTCGGGAGAAAATAATGATTATGTTTTTGATGGTTACATCTGGGGTGTTGCCGTCGAAAAGTCGTTATCCGAAACTTTGACACTATGCGGAGAGGTTCACTCAGGGAGCACTCTTTTTGACAAGGCGTTCGACGATAATCACGTTACCGGCATGGGTGGCGTAAGATGGTCGCTTAATCAGAAACTTTGTCTGGATTTCTCGGTGCGGCTACCCCTTACCTCTGCCGCCGAGAATCGCGCCGAGGACGGCGCCCCGACGGAAAAAGCGCATTATGTCGTCGGTCTCACTTATGAGTTCTAGAAAATCCGGCGCTGAAACCATTTATTTACGCCGGGGCGCTTGAAGATTTGATTTTCAAGGATTTTGAATATGGAGGTAAAATAATAATATGCACATACCCGACGGCTTTCTGGCCAAAGAAGTTTTTATTCCTCTGATGGTGGTTTCCGCTCTCGGGGTGGCCGCCGCGTCCCGCTCGGCTTCCGGTCGTTTAGGGGCTCGCGCGGCGCCCCTCGCGGGGGCTATGGCCGCTTTTGTCTTTGCGGCGCAGATGATAAACTTTCCCGTGGGCGCCGGCGTTTCCGGACACTTTGTCGGGACGGCTTTTCTTGCGGCTGTTTTGGGCGTACCGTCGGCGATTCTTGCCATGACGGCCGTCCTGGCTGTGCAGGCCTTCCTGTTTGCCGACGGAGGAATCGCCGCCCTGGGCGCCAATATTTTTAATATGGCGATAGTCGGAGCCCTTGCGGCGGGCGCGGTTTTTTCCGCCGGTCGACGGTTTATGCCCGATCGCGCCGCGGTTTTTGCCGCGGGCTTTTTCTCGACGGTGGCCGCTGCGGTTTTTTGCGGAATCGAGCTTGCCGCCTCCGGAGTCGCCCCTGCTCTGCCGGTCGTGAGCGCGATGGCGCTTACGCACGCCGTAATAGGACTTGCCGAGGGCGCCATAACCGCCGCCGCCTACTCCGCGGTAAAAAAAACGTCGCCTGAAATATTGGCCGCGGCGGCTCTTGAAGGGAGAGCGCAATGAGCGTATCCGCCAAAAAAATTACGATATTGTTCGCCGTCGCCGCGATTGCGCTGGCCGCGCTGTCTTTTATGGCTTCAGGGCTGCCCGACGGACTGGAAGCCGTGGCCGAACATTTCGGTTTCGCCGGGATGGCTGCAGAGTCGATCAAATCTCCCGCGCCCGGTTACGTTTTTCCGTCGATAGCCGATGAAAAAACTTCGGGGATTCTGGCAGGGTTCTTCGGCGCCGCGATGGTTTTTGCGCTGAGCGCGCTGGGCTTTCGCCTGGCCGCGGGCAAAAAAAGACCGCGCTGAACGGCATTTCAAATTATGCGCAAATCTGTCCGCTTGCCCTCCATCGACGGCAAAACGTCAATTCTCCCCGGATGTCCGGCGAATTCCGGCTCGGGCGTTCCGAACTCCGTCGACCCGCGCTTAAAACTTGCCGCGCTGATAAGTTTTGTGCTTGCCGTCAATTTGACGCGCCCGTCGACAATTTATTTCGCGCTGTCTGTGGCGGTCGTTTTTTGCGCCGCGGTATTTGCGCGCCTCGCGCTCTCGCGCTTCGCCCGAAGATTTTTTGCGGCGGCATCGTTTGCCGCTCTCCCCGCAGCCGCCGGCTACGTCGGAGGCAATTTCGACGGCGCGAGAATCGCCGTTGTTTTATCCAAATCGTGCGCGTGCATCGCCGCCGTTTCGATTTTTTCGTCGGTGACGACTTTCGGCGAGACCGTCAAAGCGATGGGTAATTTCGGAATGCCGCGGGGAGTTCTTGCGGTGGCTGTGTTTCTGCACAGGTATTACGCTGTCGTAGCCGACGAGCTCATCAATAAAAAATACGCCTTGGCCCTGCGCCCCCGCTTTTTTCTCATTAAGACCTACGGATACGCGCTCGCCGATATTTTTGGCCGCAGTTACAAACGCAGCGCGGCTATTTCGCGTTCCATATCCCTTCGCTCGGAGGGTTTTTGAATCGGAATCCTGCGTCATCGTCATCGGCGGAATCCTGTTTGTCTCCGGCCGTTTCGGCGGATGAACTCCGCTACGCCTATCCGGATACCGGCCATAGCGCTGTTGACGGCGTAAGTTTCAGTGTCGCGTCCGGTGAAACACTCGTGGTCGCGGGTCCTAACGGAGCCGGCAAGACGACGCTTCTTATGATGGCGGCGGGCCTTATCGAGGGCGGAGGTTGCGCCGGCATATTCGGCGTCCGCGCTTCGCCGGCCTCGCTGCCGCGCTACCGGCGGCGGCTTGGTTTTCTATTCCAGAATCCCGACGAGCAACTTTTTATGCCTACGGTTTTCGACGATGTGGCGTTTTCTCTTGCCGACGACAAACTTCCGCCCGAAGATGTCGGCCGCAGAGTTTCGGATGCGCTTGCGCGCGCGGGTTTTACGGCTTCCGCGGCGACATCTCCGCACAATTTGAGTTTCGGCGAGAAAAAACGCGCTGCGCTTGCCGCCGCTCTTGTGACAAACCCCGACATTCTGATTCTTGACGAACCGACACTTGGCCTTGACCCCCCGTCTAAAAGAGATTTTATTGCGCTTCTCGGCGGGATAAAGGCCTCAAAACTGATATCAACCCACGACTTGGAATTAGCCGGACGTCTGGCCGATAAAATCTTGTTTATTGAAAGGGGAAAATCAGTTTTTTACGGACCATCCGGCGAATTCTTCGCCGGTTCCCTTTCGTCCGATTTCTTCGGCGACCCCCGCCCCTGAATAATCCATCCCGCCGCATTTGACAATACAAGGGCATTTTGTTATAATTCCCGACGTTAATGACGCGGGCGTAGTTCAGTGGCTAGAACGTCTCGTTGCCAACGAGAAGGTCGTGGGTTCAAGTCCCATCGCCCGCTTTTCTTTCGTCCTCAAAACGGCCGGCCGCGCTTATCGGAGCCGGCTTTTTTAATGCAGTGATTAGTGGATAGTGGTCAGTGGTTAGTAAAAACTCTTTTTTGCTTCTACTCGCCACTAATCACCAGTCACTAACCACTCAAACTTATGACCTGGCTATATCAGATACCCATACTTCTTTTCTCGGTAATACTTCACGAATACGCCCACGGCTGGATGGCCGAGCGCAAAGGCGACGATACCGCGCGCGTAATGGGACGTCTCACGTTCAATCCTTTGGCGCATATCGATCCCGTAGGAAGCGTGCTGTTGCCGCTTATCGCCGCGCTTACCGGCGGACCTCTTATCGGCTGGGCGAAGCCGGTGCCCGTCAATCCCTACCGGCTCAACGACCCGACTCGCGATATGATGTGGGTCGGCGCGGCCGGACCCGTTTCCAATCTGCTTTTGGCGGTGGTCTGTTCTTTCGCGCTTTTTTTTCTGAAATTCGCGGGCATTGAGGACAAGCTGATATATTCTTTTCTGGGTTATGCTGTAGTGATAAATGTTCTTCTGCCGGTTTTCAATATGGTGCCGGTGCCGCCCCTCGACGGCTCCCGCGTCCTGTCCGGACTTTTGCCGTCGCGCATCGCTTACGAATATATGAAAATCGAGCCGTACGGAATTTTTATAATTTTCATACTGATATCGTCGGGCTTTTTCTGGCGGCTCATAATGCCCGCGGTATATGCCATAGTCGGCCTCCTGGTGGGGTGGCACACAATGATAATATGAGTAAAAATTTTGAGGTTTTATCAGGGAAAGAACGCATACTTTCGGGTATGCGCCCGACGGGTAATCTGCACATAGGTCATTTTTGGGGTGTGCTTGAAAACTGGCGGCGGCTCCAGGAAAACAACGATTGTTTTTTTATGGCGGCCGACATCCACGCGCTGACCACCGAGTATGAGCGTCCCGACGCCATCGCCGCGGCTTCTATTGAAATAGTGAAGGACTGGCTGGCCTCCGGCATGGATCCGCGAAAATCCGTTATTTTCCGTCAGTCCGACGTAACCGAGCATTCCGAACTTCATCTGTTGCTGTCCATGATAACCCCGCTGGGATGGCTTGAGCGCTGTCCGTCGTACAAAGAACAGTTGCGCGAGTTGGCGGGACGCGACCTTCACACCTACGGTTTTTTGGGCTATCCGCTTCTTCAGGCGGCCGATATTCTGGTTTATAAGGCCACCGCCGTTCCCGTCGGAGAAGACCAGTTGCCGCACATAGAATTGACCCGCGAAATCGCCCGCAGATTCAATTCGCTTTACGCCGGAAACAAACCGGTTTTTCCGGAGCCCAAATCGATTGTTACGCCGTCGCCCAAAGTGCCCGGCACCGACGGGCGAAAGATGTCTAAATCCTACGGAAACGCCATCGAACTCTGCGACGAGCCGCCGGTCTTGAAAAAACGGGTGAACTCAATGTTTACCGACCCCGTAAAAATAAAAATTGACGACAAAGGCCACCCCGACGCCTGCGTGGTTTTCGCGTTTAATAAGTTGCTTAATCCTTCGGTTTCCGCGTCGCGCGAAATTTCCTGCCGCAATGGCGAAACCGGCTGCGTCGAATGCAAAAGAGAATTGCTCGCGCTTCTCGACGGGCTGCTTTTGCCCATACGCGATAAAAGAAAGACGATAAAAAATTCGGACGCCGCCGACGTTCTGTCCGACGGCGCCGTCAAGGCGCGCGCCGCCGCCGCCATCGTCCTGGAAGAGGCCAAAAGAGTTATGGGTCTTGGTTCCTCCACGCTAAAAAAATGACATACGAAGTCCACATTCCGATTTTTGAAGGGCCGCTGGATCTTCTGCTCCATATCATCAAAAAAAATGATATGGATATACAGGAGGTCAAGGTTTCCCAGATTACGCAGGAGTTCCTTGAATACGTTAATCTGATGAAAGAACTCAACCTGGACTTGGCGGGCGAGTTTCTGGTGATGGCGGCCACGCTTCTTGAAATGAAGTCGCGTTCGATGCTGCCGTCGACCGAGGAAGAAAGCCAAGAGCCCGAGATGTTTGCCGATCTTAAAGAGCGGCTTACGGAATACCAGAAATACAAGCAGATCGCCTCGGTTCTGGCCGGCCACGAAGAAAAAAACCGCGATATTTTCTACCGCTCCCGCCCGGAGTTCTCGACGGACGATTACACCCTCGACGTTTCGCTCTTCGACCTGCTTGACACTTTCAAACATGCCATAACGATACTCCCCGACGACGTCAAAAAAATCGTTTACGAGGAAATACCCATTGAGCGCAGAATCACGGAGATACTCGAAATTCTACGCGAAAAAAGATTCATTCCGTTTAAGGAACTTTTGCTCCGCGAAAAAACGCGCATGGGCGTGGTGGTAAGTTTTCTGGCCGTTCTGGAACTTACCCGCCTCGGTCAGATAATCGCCCGCCAGAAAGAGACCTTTGGCGAAATTCGTATCTATTTGATAGAATACAAGCCCGACGAACAGGGAGCCGTTTCCGACGGCGAACCCGCTCCTGCGGATGCCTCCGTATCCGCGGAAACAGAATCGGCCCAAACCGATACCGAACCTCAACAGGGAGAATCCAATGCCTAAGATGAAAACGCACAGCGGCGCGAAAAAACGCTTTTCGGTCACAAAAAACGGCAAGGTAAAGCACAGAAAAGCCGGTTTAAGACACCTTTTGACAGGAATGAAGGCATCGCGCGGAAGACGTCTTCACAAAACCGGTATTCTTCATACCGCGTCCGCCGCAGCCATACTGAAAAAATTGCCGTACGCCTGACGAAAGGCAGTGGTTAGTGGATAGTGAATAGTGGATAGTAAAGACTTTTTTTGCTTCTACTCGCCACTATTCACTATCCACTAACCACTGTTTTTATGGAATTCAGCGAGCTTATCAATATCGTAGAGGTTCTTCTGTTTATCACCGATCGCCCGCTTTCTTCGCGGCGTCTTAAGGACGTCGTAGGGGAAGATGCTACCGAGGATGAAATACGCGCCGCCGTCGCCGAATTGTCAAAACGTCTGGCCGATTCGTCGTCCCCGCTTGAAATAAGGGACGTGGCCGGTGGATGGCAGTTCGCCACGCGCGCCGATTATTCCGCGTGGGTCAAAAAACTCTACCGCGACAAGACCCGCCTCAAACTTTCCCAGTCGGCGCTGGAGACGCTTTCAATTATCGCCTACCGGCAGCCCATAACGCGACTTGAGATAGAGCGTGTAAGAGGCATAGAATCAGGCGGCGTGACGGAGACGCTGCTGGAGCGAAAACTAATCAAGATAGTCGGCCGCAAGGAAACTCTGGGACGGCCGTTACTTTACGGCACGACTCAGGAATTCCTGAAGTATTTCGGCCTCAAGCATCTGAGCGAACTCCCCACCATAGAAGATTTTTCTCCGCCGGAGGAATCCTCCGCTGTATCGACATCCGACGATTCCGAACCCGAAGGCGATATCCCCGCCGACGATGCCCCCGCGGAAGAAACCGCAGGTTAAGGCGCTCCCCGCAATGATCGGACTTTCCACCGTATATCTTAACGGCCCATCCTGTCGCGACTGGCCGCGACTGCTTAAAGCCGCGCGCCGTCTGGGTTACGACTCTTTTGAGCTGGACGTGGCCGTTCCGTCGGCCTGGCTGCCCGGCATAAAAAAATCTGTCGCTTCCGGCGAGGCAAAAATATTGAGTGTTCACAATTTCTGCCCCAAGGTCGAAAGCGTACCCGACGGCAGAAGTATCTGGAGCGCCTATCTGATAACCTCCGAAGACGAAACGGAGCGCCGTCGCGCCGTCGACCTTACCAAGCGCTCCGTGGATACGGCCTCAGCCGTGGGCGCCTCGGTGGTTGTCGTGCATTCCGGTCAGACCGAAGTCACACCGCACGGACGCGACCTGGCCAAGTTCCTGCGCGATTTCGGCGCCGGCTCGGCTATGTACGCCGCGCGCCGCGACGAACTCAAAAAAAACCGCGCGGCCGTCGCCGAGCGTTATGTGCACAACGCCGTAAAATCCCTCGACGAATTGGCGCGTTTTGCCGCCGGATCGGGTGTTCGCCTGGGGCTGGAAAACAGATTTTTCTATCACGAGATACCGCTGCTTGACGAATTCGGCGAGATATTCCGGGCCGTCGGCTCGCCTTCGCTCGCGTTCTGGTACGACGTGGGACACGGCGAGGTTTTTATCCGCATGGGGCTGATGTCGTCGCACGAAGAGATACTTGAGCCGTACCGCGACCGGATAGCGGGATTCCATCTGCACGACGTCAGGGGGACGCAGGACCACTACGCTCCCGGCGAAGGCGAAATGGATTACACCCGTTTTCTGGGATATATGCGGCCCGATACCATAAAAATAATCGAGGCGCATCCGTATTCTAATCCCGATGCGGTGAGGTCTGCGCGGGATATTTTTGCCGTCGCGGATTGACTCGCGGACAAAAATATAAGACGCAAGAAAGTTGAGATTGTTGAAAAACCCCGTAATTTGTCATTGCGAGCCCCGACTTGTCGGGGCGTGGCAATCTCTCACACGACGATGATAGCGAGATTGCTTCGTCACTTCGTTCCTCGCAATGACAGCCAAGAGGACTTTTTCAATAATCTCAAGTTGATGGAATAAGCGCTGAGGGGGCGATATATCGCGGGTGGAAGTCCGGAGGAAAAAAATTATGAAAAAAAATCTTTACGCGCTCAGTGTTTTGGGCCGCGACCGTGTGGGAATAGTCGCAAAAGTCGCCGGACTGTTGGCCCGTTCGGGCATAAACATCGACGATTCGTCGATGGCGCGTCTGAAAAACGAGTTTTCGATGATACTCCTTTTGAGTTCCCCGCGTCCTATCGGCGACGGGTTGCGGCGCTCGCTCAAAAAGATTCTGCCGGGATTGGAGTTTTCAATCAGGGAGCTTAATTCCGCCGAAGTTACGGCATCGACCGCGCCTCGCCGTGTTTTTTCCGTAAAAATTTACGGCGCCGACCGAATCGGCATTGTGGCCGAAGCGACCCGTATTCTGGCGTCGCTTAAAGCCAATATTATAGATATGCGCACGCGGCTTATAAAGACGCCACGCCGTCCCGACGTGTATATTCTGATTCTCGACGCAATTCCGCCCGCGAAACTTGCGCGCAAAACTCTTGAAAAAGAGCTCAAACGCGCCGCCGGACGTATGTGTGTCAACGCCGAAATTACCGAGTACGCGCCCGTCGAACTGTAGAGGCCGCCTGAACCGTGAGCATTAAAATAATCGCGCTGCCCGACGAGCGTCTTAAATTAAAATCCGCCCGTGTGGATGTTATAACGCCGCGCGCGCTCGCTGTCGCGCTTTTGCTTTCCGACGCGCTGGATGAAATTCCTCACGCCGTGGGCATAGCGGCTCCGCAAATTGCCGAGCATTTAAGAGTAATCGCCGTCGACGCCGGCAAGTCCAAACATCCCTGTAATAATCGCGGCCGTTTGATTCTTATCAATCCGGAAATATCCGCTTCCTCGGGCAGAATGCTCTCGCGGGAGGGATGTATGAGCGTTCCGGGATTTCAGGGTATGGTAGAACGGGCTTCCGATATAAAAATCACCGCTCTGGCGCTGGATTCGCGTTTGATAGCTCGAATCCGCTCGTGCAAATTGTCGTCGGGGTTGAGTTCGGGCGAAGCGGTTTCGGTATGCAAAAAAATCGTACCGGCAACCTTCCGTTCGTCGGGATTTGAGGCGGTTGTTTTACAGCACGAGATAGACCATCTCGACGGAATTCTGTTTATCGACCGCATCAGACATATTTGATTTTTTCTTTGTAGCGGCGGGATTGCTATCCCGCCCGCGGGCGCGTTTCCGCGCCGACCCTTGACAATCCTTCTTTCGTTTTGTATAATTAGCAATCAAGCAGCAGGACTGCTAAAATAAACCCACAGTGTCACAGGAGGTCAAAGCGTATGAAATTGCAACCGCTCGGAGACAGGGTGCTGGTAAAAGCCCTTGAGCCAAAAGAAGTCAAGAAAGGCGGAATCATCATTCCCGATACCGCAAAAGAAAAGCCGCAGGAAGGCGAGGTTATCGCCGTAGGCCCCGGCAAGAAGAACGATGAGGGCAAGGTGATGCCCATGAATGTCAAAGTGAAAGATAAGGTACTCTTCGGCAAGTATTCCGGCACGGAAGTCAAGATCGAGAACGAAGATTATCTCATTATGAACGAAGACGACATCTACGCCGTCATTCAGGAATAAAAGCAGTCGTATAATAATAAGGATAAAGTTTAAACGGAGGATTCAATAATATGGCAAAGCAAATAGTTTACACCGATGAAGCCCGCAGAAAAGTAAAAAACGGAGTCGACAAACTTTCCAACGTAGTCAAAGTCACGCTGGGCCCCAAAGGCCGCTACGTGGTGCTCGATAAAAAATTCGGCTCGCCCACGATAACCAACGACGGCGTTACCATAGCCAAAGAAGTGGAACTCGAAGACCCCTTCGAGAACATGGGCGCGCAACTCGTAAGAGAAGTCGCTTCCAAGACCAACGACGTTGCCGGAGACGGCACCACGACCGCCTGCGTTTTGGCGCAGTCGATTATCGCCGAGGGATTAAGAAACATCACCGCCGGCGCCAATGCCATGCACGTAAAAAAAGGCATAGACAAAGCCGTAGCCGCGGTTGTGGAAGAAATCAAAAAGGTCTCCAAATCCGTCAAAGGCAAAGAAGAGATAGAGCAGATAGCGGCTATCTCGGCCAGCGACAAGGAAATCGGCAAACTCATAGCCAATGCCATGGACAAAGTCGGCAAGGACGGCGTAATTACCGTCGAAGAGGGAAAATCCGCCGAAACCACGCTCGACGTCGTCGAAGGTATGCAGTTCGACAGAGGTCACATCTCTCCGTACTTCGTAACGGATGCCGAGAGAATGGAAGCCGCCTACGACGATCCTTATATGGTCATCACCGATAAAAAAATATCGTCCATGCAGGACTTCCTGCCGCTTCTTGAAAAAATCGCGCAGACGGGACGTCCTTTCGTCCTCATAGCCGAGGACATCGAAGGCGAAGCGCTCGCTACCCTGGTGGTCAACAAACTCCGCGGCACGCTCAAAGTCGTGGCCGTAAAAGCCCCCGGATTCGGCGACCGTCGCAAAGAGATGCTTCAGGATATAGCGATATTGACCGGCGGACAGGTCATCTCCGAGGAAGCCGGAATGAAACTCGACAAAGCGGGCCTTGAGCTTCTGGGCAGCGCCAAGAGAGTTGTCGTCGACAAAGAGAACACGACCATTGTGTCCGGCAAGGGCGACAAGAAAGACATAGACAACCGCATCGCCCAAATCCGCAAGCAGATAGAAGAAACCAAGTCCGACTACGACAAAGAAAAACTGCAGGAACGTCTTGCCAAACTCGTCGGAGGAGTCGCCGTAATCAACGTGGGCGCCGCCACCGAAACCGAGATGAAAACCAAAAAGTTCAAGATAGAAGACGCCATGCACGCCACCCGCGCGGGCGTGGAAGAAGGCATTGTTCCCGGCGGCGGAGTCGCTCTTTTGAGAGCAGCGACTGTCCTTGAAACAATGAAGGCCTCCGATATTGACGAGCAGACCGGCATTAACATTGTCCGTCGCGCGATAGAGGAGCCCGTAAGGCAGATCGCCGAGAACGCCGGAGTGGACGGCGCCGTTGTCGTCGACAAGATAAAGGCCGGCAAGGACGCTAATTTCGGCTACAACGCGGATACGCAGGAGTACTGCGATATGCTTAAGGCCGGAATAGTAGACCCCGTCAAGGTCACCCGCACGGCGCTTCAGAACGCGTCTTCGATAGCGGGTCTCCTGCTTACCACGGACGCTCTGATAACCGACTTGCCCGAGAAAAAAGAAAAAATGTCGATGCCTCCTATGCCCGAGTATTGAGCGTCAGGCAGGTTCGATAATAAATAATGAAGGCCCTCGCGATAAGCGGGGGCTTTTCATTTTAATAATTCCCCCTTAACAAAGGGGGATACAGGGGGTTGTGTTTTTCCCGGCGATTTGACAACCCCCGTGCCTTGCGTTGGTTAGAAAATGAGAACTTGAAATTCCGGTTGTGTTTTTCCCGGCGATTTGACAACCCCCGTGCCCCCTTTTCTAAGGGGGAATTTTGTTTATGCTTCACCGTCGGAACGCGCGTTTTTCTCTCTAAATATGATATAATAACGCTGATTTTATGTCAGTATCCCTTCAGTTGGAAGATATCCGCAAAAGAATTGAAAGCGCCCGCCGAAGTCCGCGCCGACCGCCTCAAGCAGGTCCCGTCCGCTTGGTCTGCGTCACAAAAGGCGTCGCGGAAGACAAAGTCCGCGAGGCGATAGCCGCGGGCGTTCTGGACGTGGGCGAGAGTAAAGTTCAGGAGGCATCTTCCAAGCGCGTTCGTCTGGCTCAGGCCGCCGATTCCGTGTCGTGGCATCTCATAGGGCATCTTCAGACGAACAAGGCCGCCCGGGCCGTTGCGATATTCGATTTGATACACTCTGTCGACAGTTCGCGGCTTGCCAGGGATATAAACT
This sequence comes from Elusimicrobia bacterium HGW-Elusimicrobia-1, assembly GCA_002841695.1. Lineage (NCBI taxonomy): Bacteria > Pseudomonadati > Elusimicrobiota > Elusimicrobia bacterium HGW-Elusimicrobia-1. The sequence continues at coordinate 81,018 of PHAN01000003.1, forward strand.
CGAAAGCCGGCGCCGCCGGCAAAATCCAGAATGTTCTCATAGAAGTAAAAATTTCAGGCGAAGATTCAAAGTATGGATGTTCACCCAAGGCCGCGCCCGCTCTGGCAAAAGAAATTGCCGGCCTCAAGAATCTTAGATTGTGCGGCGTAATGGCGATGGCTCCGTATTTTGCCGATCCCGAGGACGCCCGCCCGTATTTTGCCTCCGCCCGCAAGGTCTGCGAGGCCATACCGGAATCGCTTGCCGCCCCCAATCCTTATTCGGGGGTTCCGGTTCTTTCAATGGGTATGTCCGGCGATTTTGAGGTGGCCATTGAAGAGGGGGCGAATATGGTTCGCATAGGGACTTCGATATTCAAGTAAATCCGAAATGAAAAAAAATAAAATCACCGCCCGCGGAAAAATAGTTTTTATAGGCGCAGGCAAGATGGCCGAGGCGCTTATGTCCGCGGTTATATCCGCGGGGATTTCTCCGACGAGAATAGTCGCCGCCGACGTGTCGGCGGTCCGCCGCGCGGCTGTAAAGCGCAAATTCGGCGTATCCGTCGAGCGCGACAACTCCAAGGCCGTCGCCGGTTCTGCCGTAACTTTTTTGTGCGTCAAGCCGCAACAGTTATCCGCTGCGCTCGATGAAATTTCGACGGCGGTGTCCGCATCGGGTACGCTTGTCGTATCCATTGCGGCGGGGGTTGATTTGCGATCCATAGAGCGTAAGATTCCTGCCGCGCGCGTCATAAGGGCTATGCCCAACACGCCCGTAGCGGTCGGCGAAGGCGTTGTATGTTTCGCGCGAGGACGTCGGGCTACGGCAAAGGACGCCGCGCTGCTTAAAAGTTTGCTGGGCGGCTCCGCCCGTATGGCGGAACTTCCCGAAAATATGATCAATGCCGTCACGGCAGTGACCGGTTCCGGCCCCGCGTATTTCTACTATTTCGCCGAGGCGCTGGAGTCGGCCGCCCGAACAATCGGTTTCGACGCTAAAACGGCTTCCGCGCTTGTCGAGGCAACGGCTTCCGGCGCCGCGGCAATGATGGTTCGCGCGAATAAATCGCCTTCGGAGCTTCGCGCCGATGTGACATCGGCCGGCGGAACTACCGCCGCCGCAGTAAAAGTGTTCGACAGGGCTCGTCTGCCGCAAATTATTCGCGGAGCAGTCGATGCCGCGCGCAGGCGCGCGGAGGAGCTTTCCGGATCCGCGCGTAATTCCTTAAACGGAAAATAAAAATCAGGAGGTAGTCGATCCATGATGATAAAGGTCAGAGTGATACCGAACGCGAGGCGGAACGAAATCATTTCGCGCATAGGAACCATTCTGAAAATCAACCTGATGTGCTCCACTTTCGCCGGAGCCACCAACCAGATGCTGCTGGACTTTCTCTCGGATTTTTTTGAGACCGGCGACGGGAACGTCTTTTTAAGAAAAGGCGCCCGCGGTCGCGAAAAGACCATAGAGATTTGCGATCAATGCGAGGAACGTCTTCGTAAAATGCTCGATACCATCCCTTGATGTTCCGCCTTAACAGACCGTGTCGCAATTATCAAAAATCCAGTCATTCCCGAATGCCTGCCCTCGAATGTTTTTATCGAGGGTTGTTATCCCCGATAAAGACATTCGGGGACGAATCCAGTCCCCAACGATAACATAACTTAACTGGATTCCCGTTTTCACGGGAATGACAAAACCAGAAAATGTTAATTGCGACACACGCTCTGATACACGGTATTTTCAAAAAAATGCCACGGTGTTTTCAAAAAAAATGAAAGTACGCCCGCTCTATTTCAAAAACGACGCTTTATGGCTGCTCGACCAGAGGCTTTTACCCGGCCGCCTGAAATACGTGGCGTGCCGCGACTACGCTTCTACGGCCAAAGCCATCAAAGATATGGTCATAAGAGGCGCTCCGGCAATCGGCTGCGCGGCGGCTTACGGATATTACCTGGCTTCCGTAGAAAAGGAATTCGATTCGTTCGATGCCCTGAGAAAATATCTTTCCCGCGCCGCCGATGTCCTTAACGCGGCCCGCCCCACGGCGGTTAATCTCAAATGGGCCGTCACCAGAATGTCTCGCGCCGCGCTCGGCCGGTCGTCCGTGGACTCCGTCCACCGTCGACTCATCGCCGAGGCCGCATCCATTTACAAAGAAGATGAAGCGATGAACAAAAAAATCGGCGACCTCGGCGCCCGCCTCCTTTCCGGCAAATCCAGCGTACTGACGCATTGTAACGCCGGAGCTCTTGCCACCGCCGCCTACGGAACCGCTCTGGGCATAGTCCGTTCCGCCTTCCGCGCGGGGAAAATAAAAACAGTTTATGTCGACGAGACGAGGCCGTATCTTCAAGGCGCCCGGCTTACCGCGTGGGAACTTTCGCGCGAAAAAATTCCTCATTTTCTTATCACCGATAATATGGCCGGACACTTTATGTCCCGCGGCGACATAGACGCCGTTATCGTCGGCGCCGACCGCATTGCCCGCAACGGCGACACTGCCAACAAGATAGGCACTTATTCGCTGGCGGTTCTAGCCGCGTATCACAGCATTCCTTTCTATGTCGCGGCCCCGTCTTCTACCATAGACCCGTCTACGAAAAATGGCTCGCTCATACCCATAGAGGAGCGTTCCTCCGACGAGGTCACGCGGGTGTGCGGATGTCGTATCGCGCCGCGCGGCACCAAGGCGCTGCATCCGGCTTTCGACGTAACACCTTCAAAACTTATAACGGCGATTGTAACCGAGCGGGGCGTGTTTCGCCCTCCTCATAAATTTAATCTGGATTTTTCACGGAAAGGCGGTTGTCATAAATGAAGAAAAAATATGTCGCCGTATTGCTGCTTGTCGTATCGGCGGGGCTGTTTTGGCTGGGCAGGCAAATCGTCGCCGACGGCGCGCCGCCGGAAAATGCCGCCGATCCCGTTAAAAAGATTGTCAGGCGCGAGATAAAAAAACCGATGTTTGTCCGCGGCGTGCATTTGAGCGCCTGGGCGGCGGGCTCTAAGAATTCCCGCGCCCGCGTCGACAAGCTGCTCGAAGAAACGGAACTCAATCACGTCGTGGTCGCGATTAAAGAATACAAGGGCGACGTCTACATAGCCGGTGTCGCGGATGTGGATAATCTCGTCGGCAGCATAAAGGCCGTGCCGGACATGGAAAGCTACATCGCCGGACTGAAGGCCAAAGGCATTTTCCCTTCGGCAAGAATAGTTGTCTTCAAGGACGATGCCGTCGCTCGCGCGAAACCCGAATGGGCCGTTAAAGACCCCGACGGCAACATCTGGCATGACCGCAAGAAAATCGCCTGGACAGATCCTTACAACCGCGAAGTATGGGACTATAATATTAAAATCGCCGAACGCGCCGCACAGCTGGGCTTCGACGAAATACAGTTCGACTACATACGCTTTCCGTCCGACGGCAACACGCGACTGTGCCGCTACTCGGTGCGTCATAGTTCCGTAGCCGCCGCGGCCGCTCTGGCGGACTTTCTTGCTTACGCGCGCGAACGTCTTAAACCTTACGGCGTAGACATCTCCATCTGCGTGTTCGGCCTCACGACGACTTCGTCGCACGATCTTGGCATCGGACAGAGAATAGTCGATATGTCCGCATCTATCGACGCCGTGTGCCCGATGGTTTATCCCTCTCATTACAACCCCGGCGAATACGGCCTCGCAAGTCCCAACGCCGAACCGTACAAGACCGTCTATTTCAGTATATCCGGCGCCGCGAAGCGACTGGGCGACATGCGCACAAAGATAAGACCTTATCTGCAGGATTTTTCGCTGGGGCACAAATACGGAGCGAAGGAAGTCCGCGACCAGATACAGGCCTGCTATGACGCCGGCGTGTACCAGTGGCTTTTGTGGGATCCGAAATGTCGCTACACCCGCGACGCGCTTGAATCAAAAGAATCCTACGGGCGATTCGTAAAAGAATGGAAAAATATTCCGCCTGCAAGTTCTATAAAGCCCGCCGAAGTTCCCGGCGGTAATCAATAACCCCGAATATGAAGATAGTCCGTTCCGATTCCCGACGAGGCATTCAATACGCCGCGTCGGTGATTAAGAGCGGCGGCGTCGTCGTTTTTCCTACCGAGACGGTCTACGGCATGGGCGCCGACGCTTTTAATCCCGCCGCCTGCCGCAGAATATTCCGCATTAAAGGCCGTCCGTCGAACAATCCTCTTATCGTGCACGTGGCTTCGGTCTCATGGGTCGGGCTTTTGGCGCGCGACATACCTTGCGCGGCTTCCGTTCTGATGAAACGTTTCTGGCCGGGGCCGCTGACGCTGGTGCTTAAAAAAAGAAAAGAAGTTTCTTGCGCGGTAACGGGCGGTCTTGATACCGTGGCCGTCAGGATGCCGTCTTCGCGCGCGGCGCTGGATTTCATAAAAGCCGCGGGCGTTCCCATCGCCGCTCCCAGCGCGAATGTTTCGGGGCGGGTAAGTCCCGTGGCGCACGCGGATGTCGTCGACGATTTTTCGGCGCGCCCGAAGCGCGGGCCGTCGCCGGACGTGCTCATCGCGGGAGGGCGCAGCCGCCGCGGAATGGAATCGACCATAGTGGATCTTTCCAGGCGCCGCCCCGCGATACTGCGCCACGGTTCGATTACGGCCGAGGCCGTGGCGGACGCGCTGGGAATATCTGCGGAAGAATTGCTGCGCCGACGCCTCGCCGCAGGGGCCGTCGAGGCGCCGGGAATGTTGAAAGCGCATTACCGTCCGCGGATACCTCTGGTGGTTTTCTCCACCGCCGCCGCGATGAAAAAAAATCTTCTGGCGGGCCGGTTTCCGTATCCGCATAAGGCGGTTTTCGTTATTTCGCCGTCCAAGATGACGGCTGTTTTCCGTCGCGCCGGTTTTGCCGCGGAAGGATTCCGCGGTTCAGCCGAGTTGTCGCGGAATCTTTATTATCTTTTAAGAAAGGCCGCCAAGTCGCGCGCAAGAGTTATTGCGGCGCCCCTTCTTGCCGGCGCCGGTCTTGCGCGCGCGGTAAACGACCGCCTTCGCCGCGCGGCGTCCGAAATTACCCTCGGATAGATTTTGCCGTAATGTGATTTTTAATATGTTTCCGCGCGGCCTTGTTTTTTGCCGAGTTTTGTGTTATAATAAAAAAATCAATCGCAATTTGAGTCAATTGAAAAAGTGTCCAAAATGTCACCCTGAACGGAGTGAAGGGTCTCCCACCTGCGGGTGGTCGTCGGAAGACGAGATTCTTCGCGGAGTTTATCCTGAGGCATTATGAGATTCTTCGCTACGCTCAGAATGACGCCGCCGAATACGACAGGAGGGTCTTATGAAAGGTATTGTGAAGTTGTCGATGGTTTTGGCTCTTGCGGGTGTGATGGCAGGTTGTTCGAGCGCGCCGAAAAAACCGGATTGGATAACAAAAGGTCCGGCGGCTTTCAAAAGCGACAAAAAATCTCTCTACGGCGTGGGACTGGCGGAAAATATCAAATCGGAAGCGTTAAGACGCACCACCGCCGACAACCGCGCCGTTGCCGAGATATCCAAGCAGCTCTCGGTGATGTCCACATCGCTTATGCGCGATTATATGGCTTCGGCCGACGCCACCGAGCAGGATAAATCTTCCGGCGAGCAGTACGTCGAAAATACCGTTAAGACCTTCGCGTCCAACACCATCACTGGCGCAAAGATCATAGACCGCTGGGACGACGGCAAGAAAACATACTCGCTGGCTTCCCTGAATGTCGACGACCTTAAAGATCTTACCGATAAAATCCGGCAGTTGAGCGCGCAGGCGCGGGAGTACATAAAGGCCAACGCCGAGAAGGCCTTCGATAAATTGGAAGTCGAACAGAATAAACAGGGAAGATAGTCCGCAAAAAACGCAAGCCGAAAGTTAAAATCCCCCTCACTCCCCCTTTAATAAAGGGGGACACAGGGGGATTTTTATTTTTAATCGTTGCGTACCATTCGCCGGCACTAAAAACCTTCGGCGTCGTCCTTTATGTCGGAGATCAACGCGGGCAAAAGCGCGGGGTCTTCCGGAGCGGTTTGCGTGGGCTCCGTTCCGGCGATAAACGCTTCGGTGAACACCTGGCGGGTTTCCGGCAGCGCCAAAAATCCCGTCGCCCGGTCTATGCCGGCCAGCACTACGCCCTTAGGCGCGGCGAAATCCGTCAGTCCCGCTTTTTCTTGGCCGACGCCTCTGAAAAAATCGCGCCATACAGGCGCCGAGACGCGTCCGCCGGTCATACCGTCGCCCAAAGAAGTTTTGTCGTCGAAACCTACCCACACTCCGCAGGCCACTTCGGGGGTATAACCTATGAACCACGCGTCGGTGTTGTCGTTAGTTGTGCCGGTTTTGCCTGCCGCGGCCACGTTTCCGAGCCGAGCCGCTCTGCCTGTGCCTCTTTCAACCACGCCTTTCAGAAGGTGAGTCATTATAAAACACGTGGCCGCCGACATCACTTCCTCTTCGTGGGGCCTGCCCTCGTATATCAGCCGCCCGTCCTTATCCTCGACTTTTGTAACGGCGTACGGACGGGTTTTTATTCCGTAATTGGCCAGTGTGGAGAATGCCCGCACCATTTCGTAGAGAGTGACGTCGCTTGAACCCAGCGCCAGAGACAAAGTGTTTGTAAGAGGCGAAGTGATGCCCATTCTTCTGGCGTAATCAATGGCCCTCGGCGGCGAGACGGTTTCAAGTATTCTTATGGACACGGAGTTCATGGACTGCTCCAGTCCTTGTCTTAAAGATACCGGTCCGTGATATTTTCGTTTATAATTCTGCGGAACCCATACTTTCATCGGGTCTTCGAGTAATTGCGGGTCGAGGGTTTCAAGAAAATCCGTCGAGCGCGCGGCAAGCCGCCAGTCGCGCCCGTCGTTGAGATAAACAAGCGGAGCGTCGTCGAGAACGCTCGTGGCCTTGAAGCCGTTTTCCAGCGCCGAGGCATATATAACGGGTTTGAAACTCGATCCGGGCTGTCTCATCGCCTGTGTAGCGCGGTTGAATTGAGACACCCTGAAATTTCTGCCGCCTATCATCGCCAATATCCCGCCTGTTTTCACGTCCACGGCCAGCAGCGCGCCTTGCAGGGTAGCCGATGATTTGTTTTGTTTGGCCAGATTGGCGACGAATTTAGTGTCCGCTTCGACCGCGCGTATATTTTTTTCAAAGGCATCCTCCGCCGATTTCTGGAAGTCGGCGTCAAGTGTCGTATATATGGAAAGCCCGCCGCGGTATATCAAGTCCTCGCCGAATAGCGGCTCCAGTTGCAGCCGCACATACTCCATAAAATAAGGGCTTACCGTCGACGCCGGAGGCGGTCTTTGCGATTGTACCGGAGCTTCGAGAGCTTCGGCGGCCTTCGCCGGGGCAATAAGGCCTATGCCGGCCATGCGCATTAGAACGATATTTCTCCTTATTTTGGTTCTTTCCGGGTCGTTGAAAGGCGAATAATAGTTCGGCGCTTTGATCAGGCCTGCCAGCAGCGCCGCCTCGTCAAGAGTGATTTCCGACGGAATCTTTGAAAAATAAATGCGGCTCGCCGCCTCTATCCCGTAAGCGCCCGCGCCGAAATATATTTGGTTGAGATAAAGTTCCAGTATTTCGTCTTTGGACAGCGTTCTCTCAAGCTGAACAGACATCATTAATTCTTTGAGCTTTCTTGATAAAGTTCTCTCTCTCGACAAAAATATGGTTTTGGATAGTTGCTGTGTCAATGTCGAGCCGCCCTGTATGCCACGGCTCCTCTTATAGACGGTATTATTTACCGCCGCCCGGATTATTCCCCGCGGACTGAATCCGTAGTGGTGATAGAAATTAGTGTCTTCTATGGCCAGGACGGCTTTTTTTACGCTTTCGGGTATTTCGGCAAGGGTCGTCATCCGCCGCTTTTCCGTGAATAGTTCGTAAACCAGCGTTCCGTTGCGGTCATAAATTTTGGTGGCCAGCGCGGGGCTGTAGTTCTGCAGGTTCTCAACCGGCGGCAATTCCCGTATGAGAGCATTGAAGTATGCCGTCACGGACAATGGCGCAAGAACGGAGGCGATTATCAGCGCCGTCCTGTATTTTCTGACATAGAAAAAGAAGAGTTCCCTGTTCATATACCGGAATTATACCAATTTGTAAATCTCCGTCAAAAAAATGTAAAATTTGAGACGAACAGGCGCTTTCGTCGCTTATGCGTATCCCAATATTATGCAAGTCAAAAATAAACTTCTCATAATCATTTCTTTTAACCTTGTTCTGATGGCCGCGGAGGTTGTCGGGGGGCTTGTCTCCGGCTCTCTGGCGCTTCTTTCCGACGCCGGTCATATGCTGACGGACACAACCGCTCTTTTGATTTCTTATGTTGCGATTTTCATTGCGGTAAAGGGCGCCTCGGTTCGCAATACTTTCGGCTGGAAACGGGCCGAAGTCCTGGCCGCTCTTTTTAACGGGGCGCTTCTTGCGGCGCTCGCCGGAGCGATTTTATACGAATCCGCTTTAAGGTTTATGCGTCCCGTGGAGATAAAAACCACGGTGATGCTTGCGGTGGCGATGGTCGGTCTCGCCGGAAACGCCGTCGGCATTTTGCTTCTTCGGCGCGAGCATTCGCATAACATAAACATAAAAGGGGCGTATCTGCATATTGTGGGGGATTTGCTTTCCTCCGTCGGAGTTATCGCGGGCGCGTTGATAATCCGCCTTACGGGACTTTATTTTATCGACTCCGTGCTCGGTCTCGTCATAGCGGCGGTAATAGTGCGCAACTCCGCCCGTCTGATAGGAGCGTCTTTAAATATTCTTCTTGAGGCCGCCCCGCCCGACATAAACGTGGCCGACATCGCCGCCGATATAAAAAACATAACCGGAGTAAGGGATTTTCACGATGTGCATGTCTGGAGCATATCCGGCGAGGCGCGGGCTATATCGGGGCACATTCTCGTCGACGACATAAAAACAAGCGAATCGCAGAAAATACTCTGCGAACTCCGCGCCATATTGCTTGACAAATACAGAATATCGCACACAACGCTTGAAGTCGAATGCGTATCGTGCGAAACGGGGAAATGCTATGTATAGCGTGGCTCTTTACTCTTTGGCCGCCGGGGGTATAACTCTTGTCGGAACGCTTCTTGTCCTGCGCTACGAGGGTTTCGTAAAAAAATACGCCAAATACCTTCTGAGCTTTGCCGCCGGCGTAATGCTGGCCACCTCTTTTATGCATCTGTTGCCCGAAGCCGCCGAAGCCGCCAATGCAGCGGTTTTTCCGTGGGCGCTGGCGGGTTTTGCCGCTTTCTATGTAATCGAGAACTTCGTAATGTTCCATCCCTGCGTCGACGAGCACTGCGAACTTCACCGTTTGGGTATAATTTCTTTCATAGGGCTTTTCGTGCATTCGCTGCTCGACGGAGTGGCCATAGCCGTGGGTTTTGCCGTAGGTAGCGGCGTAGGTTTTTTTACGGCCGTCTCGGTAATACTTCACGAACTCCCCGAAGGCATTTCAATAAGCGGCATCCTCTCGCACGCGGGCGAGTCCCGTAAAAAGATACTGGCGTTGTCGTCTCTGGTAGCGCTGGCAACGCCCGCGGGCGCCATAACTTTTCGTCTGCTGGCTCCGAACTTCGGAGAATACGCCCTTGCCGTTCTGCTGTCTGTGACGGCCGGCTCGTTCATATACATCGCGGCCACGGATCTTATACCGGCGGCGCATAAGAAAAACAATCGGCTTATTACGCTGGCATTTTTTGCCGGAGCGCTGCTGGTCGCCGTCGGCGGACTTATGCTCAACGGGCATTAATTAGTTGCTCCTGAAATAAGTCATAAAACTGTCACCCTGAACGAAGTGAAGGGTCTCGCTTATCGTCGGACAAAGAGATTCTTCGCGGAGTTTATCCCGAGTGAAAAACTGAGATTCTTCGCGGAGTTTATCCTGAGGCATTATGTGATTCTTCGCTACGCTCAGAATGACGCCGCCGAAGGGCTCAGAATGACACCGCCGAAGGACTCAGAATGACGCCGCCGAAGGACCCAGAATGACAAAGTGTATAGTTTTTCAGGAGCAACTAATTGTGCGCGGTTCGACAGTATGGTGACAAAAAGAATAATCCTGAATAATTTCGACGAGGCGATGGCTCTCTTCGGATCCAAGGACGAGCATCTCAGGAGCATAGAATCGGGGTGCGGAGTCCGGATATTTTCCCGACAGTCGCCGTCGAGCGGGGATTTCGTCATTTCCGTCCGCGGAGCTCCGGCAAAAGTCGAAGCGGCCGTGCGCGCCATAGAAGACGCCGGACGTCGCGGCCGATTTGAAGCCCGCACGCCGTCGGCTTCGGCGGCGGGCGATGCCGTTATACTGGCGCACAACGGCAAGGCCATAAAACCTCGCAGTCCCGCGCAACTGGATTATGTCGACGCCATAGACGCTTACGAAAAGTGGCGCGGGCCGGGTTCCGGCAGCAAAGATTGACCGCGCCGGACATCGGGACATTATGAAAATTTTCGCAAAACTGCTTATCGGCGTGTTCAGACACGTGAAAACATTCGTGGATTCCGAGATGGAACGTCTTGAAGCCGCGGCGTCCGGGCGCTCCGCCCGCTCGTCGGGGAGAATATGGCTCCGCGATGTCAGGATACCGCCCCTGCTTTTGGACGCCGCGGTGGCCGGCCTGCTGGTATTACAGAGTCGTTTTTACGCCGCCGATTTCTTTCATTTCATTTCTCTGGTGGTTTACTCCGTGGGGATGTACGGAGTTTTTGTTTATGCCGTAAGCTTGGCCGACCCGGAAATACGCTCGGAGACATCGTCGTACACGCTTTTGATTTTTCTTTTGCTTGTAAATCTATACACATTGTTTATAGCCGAGATATACGGCGCCGCCTACATTTTTTCTACGACGGCCGTGGTGTTTACGGCGGCAATGCTTTTTCCCAAAAAAGTCGTATCGGTCTTTGCCGTATTTTCACTTCTGGTTTGCCGCTCTTTTCTGCCGATGAGACACTGGTATTTTCTCCCGGGTTACGTCCTGTCGTCGTTCGCGGCGATTATTCTGGCGTCACCCGTAACATCGAGAAAGGCCGTGATCAGCGCCGGTTTCAAACTTTCTCTGGTCAACACGCTGATATTCGCTTTCGGCAAGGAACTTTTCGGTATCAAGGGCGATGTCGGAGTTGATATTTACTACGCGCTCGGATCGGGACTTGCCGCCGCGGCGGCCGGGCTCATCGCGCTTCCGTACCTCGAGGCGATTTTCGGAAGAATGAGCTCTATAACTTTGGTCGAGATGTCGGACACAAACAAGCCCCTGATAAAACGTATGATGGTCGACGCTCCGGGCACTTACCATCATTCGCTTATAACGGCTTCGCTTGCGGAAGCGGCTTGCGACGCCATAGGAGCTTCCGGTCCGCTGGCCCGCGTGGGCGCCTATTATCACGACATCGGTAAACTGTTTAAGCCGGAATATTTCATCGAAAATCAGATATACACCGGCAATCCGCACGACACCGTTTCTCCGACGATGTCGAGTATGGTGCTTATGGCGCACGTAAAGGAAGGACTGGAACTTGCCAGACAGCACAAATTGAATCCAAAAATCGTCGAGTTTATAGGAGAGCACCACGGAGAATCGCTGATTTTGCAGTTTTATCACAAGGCCGTCACCAAGGACGTGAACGTGGAGGAAAAAGATTTTCGATACGACGGTGTCCGTCCCAGGAGCCGTGAGACGGCCGTAGTCATGCTGGCCGACTCGGTTGAAGCCGCGAGCCGGTCTCTTACGGCGCTCAAACCGTCGGCGATAGCCGACACGGTAAAAAAAGTCGTAAATAACAAATTCGTCGACGGCCAGCTCAACGACGCGCCGCTTACACTGAAGGATCTTGAGATTATCACCGAAGTTATGACGCGCACCCTCTGCGGAATCCTGCACGTGCGATATCAAAAGCCCGACGACGAGCCGCCCCTGTCCGCTGTTGACGCCGCGCCCGCCGCTCCTCCGGCAGAATGAAAGAAATATTAGTTGTCGACGAATCCGCCCATCCCCCCGACGGCAAACCGCGCCTCGCGCGCCGGTTCCCCGCGATTCTGCGATTGTTGCTGCTGCGGGCCGCGCGCAAGTTTTTCGCGTCGAGACCTTGCTCGGTAAGTTTTATCCTCATCGACGACATCCGGACGAGGCGGCTGAATCGCAAATATCTTTCCCGCGCCGGAACGACCGACGTCATAGCTTTTTACTACGACGATAACCCCGCCTCCCGCAATATCGAAGGCGATGTATTCATAAATATCCGGCAGGCGGCCGCACAGTGTCCCGACGAAGATGATTTTGATAAAGCCGTCGAAAAAGAAATATTTCTTTTGGCCGTCCACGGTTTGCTGCATCTGGCCGGTTACGACGACCACGGCGCGGCCCGCAAAGCGCGCATGTGGCGTATGCAGAACCGGATAGTCCGCGGGATATTCCCGAAAGTGTCTCGTATTCAAGTTGCCGACAAATGATACCGGCTATAGTCGCGTCCATCGTAATTCTTTTTGCCCTCTCGGCTTTCTGGTCCGGAACCGAGACGGCTTTGACGTCTCTTTCCGTAACCAGGGTAAAAAAACTTATCGCCCTTAATCCCCGCCGCGCCGTAGTTCTGAAATATTGGCTTGAAAAACCCTACTACATACTCACCATAATTCTGGTCGGCAATACTTTCACCAACATGCTTCTGAGTTCTTTGACCGCGGTATTCGCGGTGAGCGCGCTGTCGTGGGCGCTGCCGCGCGAGGCCATAGAAATCGTGGCGTGGCTCGGGATAACTTTTCTTCTTCTTGTTCTGGGCGAGATTACCCCCAAAATTTACTGCCGTCGTCAGCCGGAGCGCATATCCGTAATGGCGCTGCCGATTTACGAGCGACTGGTGAAATTACTGGGCCCCGTGATGAGACCGCTTGAGTTCGCGTTCAGGAAATTTTTTCCTCCCGACATCATATCGCCTTTCGGCCGACTCGCGCATTTCAGTTCCGATGAGATGAGCCAACTCTTCTCGGAATCGAATCTTGACGCGATGTTCGGCGACGGCACTTCGTCGGCCGTCGACAGGGTGCTTAAAATCGGCAATATCGACGTTTCCCGCGTAATGACTCCCGTGGATAAAATAGAGGGCGTGTGCCTCGATTGCCGCGACGAAACCGGGCTGCTCGATAAGTTCATCGAGACAAGCCGCAGCCGCATACCCATAGTCAAGCGTTCGCCCTACCGCATATCCGGTTACGTCCACATAAAAGATATCTTAAAGCGCCTGTCCGTTGGCGGAGAGACAATAAGCGAGGACATAGTGCGGATGCCTTACATCATACCCAAGGATAAAAAAGTCGGCCGTCTTTTAAGAGAGTTTCAATCGGGGAACACTCACGTGGCCTTTGTGTCGGATACTGAAGGAGCAATACTGGGGATGGTAACGCTGGAAGACATTCTGGAAGAAATAGTCGGAGAGATACTCGACGAGTACGACGCCGCCAGAGATTCTGCCGCCGTCGCGGCAAGCGTTGACGCTTCACCGGAAACAGCCGGTGTCGAGGCAGCCGACGGACAGTCCGCCGAACTGCCGCGGGAAAACTGAAAAAATGGAATCAGCCGTATTAATTATTATCGTCAAACTTCTGATATACGCCGGATTTTTCGCCGCGCTGGCTTTTTTTGCCGGCAGCGAGACAGCGATAACGTCACTTGATAAACGCGGTATGGAGTCGGCCGGCAGAGCCGAAAAATTCGACTTCTGGACCCGCCATCCCGAACGAATACTGAGCACGATACTTGTGGGCACCAATCTGGCTATGGCGGGAGTAGGTGTCGTGGCCGTGAGCATCGCAAAGGATATGGCGGCATCCAATCGCATTCTGGCATGGACTATTCCGTCCGTTACGCCGGCGCTGGTGCTGATATTCGGCGAAATTCTTCCCAAAACATATTCGCGGTATAACGCGGTTTCCGTCGGCAAACACAGTATCGGAGCGCTGGTCGCGCTTTCCTCGGCGTTTGATATCGTAAATAAATTTCTTCTTAAAATATCGGAATTCTTCATCGGAGTGTCGCCGGGAACGGAGCCGTCTTTCAAAAGCAGCCGCGAAATAAAAAGATTTCTCGACGCCACGGATATAGGCGTTGCCCGCGACACCAGGACACTTCTTAAAAATATAATAGATTTCCGCTCCAGGCGCGTCAAGGACGTAATGATTCCTCGCAGGGAAATAGTGGCGGTTGATATATCGCGTCCGAGAGAAGAGATATTCGATAAAATCATAAAATCGGGATATTCGCGCCTGCCGGCATATCGCGGTACGCTTGAAAATATGGCGGGTGTAATATACGCCAAAGATATAGCGTTTTCTTACCGCAACAAGGACCTTATCGTTATAGACGACCTCATACGTCCGGCTTATTTTCATCCCGAAAACGCGCTCGTGGCGAAGCTCCTGAGAAAATTCCGCGAGGGCCGGTTTCATATGGCCGTAATCGTCGACGAACACGGGCTTATAACCGGACTGGTCACTATCGAGGATATCGTCGAAGAAATAGTCGGAGAAGTGTGGGACGAACACGATGTCAGGGAAACCAACGTCACCAGATTTCCCGACGGCAGCGTTATGTTCGACGCGAAAGAATCCCTGTCCGCCGCCGCAACGGAGCTGAAGACCGCATTGCCGTCCGCGGATTATTCCACCGTCGGAGGATGGATAACCGGCATTTTCGGGGAAATACCCCGCGCCGGCGCGCGCGTTTCGTGGGAAAATCTCGACATAGAAATTGTGGAAGCCGACGGCAGACGGGTGAAAAAAATAAAAATCAGCAAAATCCAAAAGGAACCTAACTGAATATGAACTCCCGCAAAAAAAAGATACAGTCATGGGCGCTGTTTTATCCGGAGATGGTTATTGCCGTAAAAGAACGAGATTATGAACGTCTGAAAGAAATCCTCGACGAAATACATCCCGTGGACATCGCCGATGCCTGGGAAAAATTCGACGCGGACGGACGGCTGGTTATCTTTAAGCTTTTGAGGCCGTCTAAAGCCATAGAAGTTTTTGAGGAACTCGACGTGCCGGATCAGCGTCATATACTCGATAATATCGAAGCCGCGCAGGCGGGGCGGCTCCTCGACGAAACGCCTTCCGACGTGAAAGCCCAGATTTTCTGGAAGATATCTCCCCGTCAGCACAAAAAATTTATGTCGCTGATGCGCTCCGAGGAAGCCGAGAAAGTCAGAAAAACTCTTGAATATCCCAAGGGCACGGCGGGTTTCCTGATGAACGCCGACTTCATCGATCTGAAACCCGACATGACCATCAAACAGGCGCTCGAAAGAATCCAGCGTCTCGGCCGCTCCCGCAGGATAGAGAATCTCTACGCTTTTTATGTCATCGACGATGACTCGAAACTGCTGGGCGGCCTCACCCTCAGGCGCATCATAGCTCTGCCGCCGGACTCAAAAGTCCGCGATTCGATGTCTTCCGTCGGAGTGATTACACTTTCGCCCGATATGCCCGAAGATGAAGTCGCGCGGATTTTCGCGCGCTACGACCTTACGTGCGCTCCTGTGTCCGACGAGAACGGGCGGCTTGCGGGTATTGTCGTGATAGACGACGTCGTCGACATAATTCAAAAACTCAATACCAAAGAGATGTACGAAATCGGCAAGATGTCGTCGGAAGGCGGCGAAATAATCAGTTACAAGACGGCCAAAGTTTTCGATTTGGTCCGCCGCCGCGCCGGATGGCTGATATTTCTTCTGGCCGTCAACTTTCTATCGGGTACGGTGCTTCAGACCTTTGAGTCGGCGCTGGCAGCGGTTGTTTCACTGGCGTTTTTCATACCGATGCTTCTTGACGCGGGCGGCAATGCCGGCGCGCAGACGTCGATTACGATAATTCGCGGCCTTGCCACGGGCGACGTCGATTTGAGCAATGTTAAAAAAATCGTAAGAGTGGAGATGGCCGCAGCGTTTTTTATGGCGATAATAGTCGGAGTAGTGGCGTTTATGAGAGCGTCTCTGATAGGCGAGGGGATATTTCTGGCGCTTACGGTGGGACTGAGTATGGCGACCGTCATAATGGTTGCCATATCGACGGGCATAGCGCTTCCTCTGATATCCAAAAAAGCCGGCCTCGACCCAGCGGTTCTGGCGGGGCCCATCACCACAACAATAGTGGACGTCATCGGATTGATAGTTTATTTCAAGATAGCGCAGATGCTTCTGCCGCAACTTAAACATTTGTGAGATACGAAAAGACAAATTGCATAGCGCTCGACGCATCGCCTTCGGGAGAATCCGATAAGACGCTGCTGTTGTGCACGCAAACCTTCGGCAAGATAACGGCGGTGGCTCCCGGAGCGCTCAAACCCGCCGCCAGATTATCGGCGTCGCTGGAACCGTTCAGAGAATCGCGTATATCGCTGTGGGGACGACCGCATTCTTTCAGAAACAGAATAACTTCGGCCGTGGTCGAGGAGCCGTTCGCGGGACTTTTTGACTCGGGCGAACGGATTCGGCAGGCCTTTGAATGCGCGCGCATATACGCGGCGGTTACGCCGTACTTTGAGACCGACGACGTAAAATATAATCTTGTGCGTCGTTCGCTGGAATTGCTGAGCCGCTCGGACAATCCGCGAGTGATCACGCCGGCGTTCACTTTACGGATGCTTAAAATTTCCGGCTATGACTTTGCCAGACAATATCCGCGCGCCAGGCTCGCCGACCGCCGTATAGCCGTTCTGGCGGAGCGGCTCGCGCGGCTCTCCGGCGATGACCTTGCTTTCGAGAAGGTCGACGATGAGTCTGCATCGCGGCTGACATTCGCTCTGGAAGCATACATAGAAGACATCTGCGGCGCGAAAAGGCGTCCTGCGGCCGCGTTATAAAAATAAAAGGGGCGGGGCAGTGGAATTTAGTAAAACGGGGTTTCAAAATTTCTTCCTTTGTAAAGGGAGATTAAAGCGTATATGTATATTTTTTTGGATGAATCCGGCGATTTGGGTTTTGATTTTAGCAAGGCCCATACAACAAGCCATTTGGTAATAACCGTATTGGTTGCGCGGGACAAAACGGGATTTGAAAGAGCTGTTAAAAGAACACTGAAGAATAAAGTAAATCGCCGTAGAAACAGCGTTAACGAGATAAAGGGTTCGGATACCGCGTTCGAAGTAAAAAAATATTTCTATAACACGCTCTTAAAATATGAAACTGATTTTGAGATTTACGCGGTGATATTGAATAAGAGGCGAGTTTACAAGTATTTATCTTCGGAGCCGGAGATGCTTTATGCCTTTCTTTCAAAGTTTCTTTTGGAAAAATGCCCCTTCGAGCAAGCTATAGACAGGATAATATTAACGATAGATAAAAGAAGCCGCAAACAGGGAGTGGAAAGTTTTAACAAATATCTCCTGAGTTATTTGAAAGCGCAATTGCCTAAGATAGACATATATCATAATCATTCGTACGCGAGCAAAGGTCTGCAAGCGGTTGATTTGTTCTGTTGGGGGGTTTTCAGAAAGTATGAACGGAAAGATGCGGAATGGTACGATATGTATAAAGATAAAATCAGATTCGAGACCATGTATCTACCACAGAAATAAAGAAGGAAGCGACCCCTTTTGAACGCTTCCCCGCGAATATTATCCAATCTTACGAAAGGGAACTTCGCGGGAATTCAAAAGGACTTACTCGCTTCCTCTTGACGCAGTATATAAGATTGCTTGCCGGCTTGTCAAGTCCGCCATGCTTCAATTTCAAGGAGACACAATATGACATTTCAGGAAATCATTATGGCTTTGGAGCGTTTCTGGGCGCGGCGCGGATGTGTTATATGGCAGCCCTACGACATTGAGAAAGGCGCGGGCACTTTCAATCCGGCGACGTTTTTAAAATGTCTGGGGCCGACGCCCTGGAAAGCGGCCTACGTGGAACCCTCGCGTCGTCCCGCCGACGGAAGATACGGAGAAAATCCCAACCGGCTGTGCCACTATTACCAGTATCAGGCAATTCTTAAGCCCGCCCCCGAAAACGCCCAGGGGCTGTATCTTGAATCTCTGGCGGCTATCGGATTGACGCCAAAAAAACACGACATAAGATTTGTGGAAGACGACTGGGAATCGCCCACTCTCGGCGCGTGGGGACTCGGATGGGAGGTCTGGCTCGACGGTATGGAAGTCACTCAATTTACCTATTTTCAGCAGATAGGCGGAATTACGCTTGATCCCATCTCTCTTGAAATAACCTACGGGCTGGAGCGTCTGGCGATGTTCGCGCAGGGAGTTTCCAGCGTCTACGACGTAAAATGGAACCGCGACTTGACGTACGGCGACATCCACAAGCGCGACGAATACCAGTTTTCCAAATATAACTTCCAAGAGGCCGACGTCGAAACGCTCCGGCAGGATTTCCAGAGGCACGAAGCCGAATGTCGCCGCCTCGTCGGTAAGGGACTTTTTCTTCCCGCCTATGATTTCGTCATGAAGGCCTCTCACGCCTTCAATCTGCTCGACGCCAGAGGCGCCATATCCGTATCGGAGCGCACCGCGTTCGTCGGACGTGTCAGGGGTCTTGCTAAGTCGGTAGCCGCCGCGTATGCGGAAGCCGAAGAGGCAAAAAAAATCCCCGGTTCGGAAAATCCCGGGGAAATACTTTCTGCTTCGGGCGTCTGATGCGTGTCGGCGTCAGGCCTGCTTGTTTTGCCCGGTCGCGTTCTTGGCTGCCGCCGCTCTCATTCTGTTCATCTCTTCTCTGGCGAAAGCCAGCACTTGTTTTACGGAGTGCTTGTCGTTGGCGTAGTCGTCGAACCTAACGCCGTAAACCCACGTGGGCGGCTGAGCGTGTCTGCGCATAACCTTGCCCGATAACGTGACTTTGTGCGCAGGCAGCGTGAATTCAAGAACCACTTCGTCGTCCACTTTGTATTCGGTGAAACATTCCACGGCCGCACCGCCGGAGCTGATGTCCACAACGGCAGCCCGCGCGTAGCGCTCTTCCTCGCTGCGGAAGCGCGCCGGAGCTATGGCCACCATTCCGTGTATCTTGAATCTTTCGGGTCTTTTGGCGAAGCCGTATCGCGCGCGAAGGTACGCGTCTTTGAGCCACTTTATCATGTTTTGAATTATATAAAATTTATGTTAAAATAACTCGCGCGAAAGACGGAAGTGAGCAAAATCACACCCGTCGCGCCTACCCCCGATGAGGAAGCATCTTTTTATCACTCTGGAAGGCCCCGAAGGTTCGGGCAAAACAACCCACGCAAAGCTTCTGAAAAATTACCTCGTAGAAGCGGGTTATTCCGTCGTGCACACCCGCGAGCCCGGCGGCAATCCGGTCGCCGAAGCCATAAGGCATATTCTTCTGTCGCCGGACAACCGCGTTCATCCCATGACGGAATTGCTTTTATACGAGGCGGCCCGCAATCAGCATACGCAGGACGTCATCATTCCGGCGCTCGGCGCCGACCGCGTCGTAATATGCGAGAGATACACGGACGCCACCGTCGCCTATCAGGGTTACGGCAGAGGCATCGATCTGGAAATTGTGGCTTCTCTTAACAGGATAGCCACCGACGGCATAAAGCCCGACCTTACGATATACCTCGACATTGACGCCGACGAAGGCCTTGCAAAGGCCCGTCGCAAGGATGATTTTGTCGACGGCGACAGAATGGAAAAAGAGTCGGTCGTATTTCACCGCAAGGTCAGACAGGGCTATCTTAAAAGCGCCCGCAGCGAATCCCGCCGAATAAAAGTAATCCCTGTTCAGCCGGACATCAACTCCACCCACAGAAGGATTCTCTCTGAGGTCCTCAAGGTTCTGAAAGCAAAATGAGTTTTGAAAACATAATCGGCCAAAAAAAAGCCGTGGAGATTCTCGGTAAGTACGCCGCGTCTTCTCCGCCGCAGGCGTTGCTTTTCACCGGCCCCGACGGCGTAGGACGGTCGGCCTCGGCGCTGGAGTTCGCGCGGGCGCTTAACTGCGAAAACGGCCACGCCTCAACGAGCGATTGCCAATGCCGTTCCTGCCGCGCCGTGGCCGACTTGAGCCATCCCGCGGTAATTTACGTCGACGACGAATATCAGTGGCAGATTCTTGGGCGCGATGTCAAAGAATTCAGCATCGACACTGTGCGGGCCATACAGAAAGCGCTTTCACTGAAGCTTTCGTACGGTCGCAAGGCGGTTGTAATAGTGACCGACGCCCAAAAACTTTCGGGCGAAGCGGCCAACTCTTTTTTGAAAACGCTCGAAGAACCGTCGTCCGCCGCGGTGCTTATATTGATTTGCCGCTCCAAGAAGGAAATGCCGCGAACAATCGTGTCGCGCTGTCAGTCGGTTTTTTTCGCGGCTTTGTCTGACGGAGACGTTGAGGGGATTCTTAAGCGGCTCCGTCCGGATTGCGCCTCCGCCGCCGCCATCGCGCGGGCTTCCGTGGGGTCGGTATCGAGGGCGCTTCTGTTTGAGGAAAAAGCCGACAGGTACAGAGAACTCAAAAAAAAGTTCGAGCGTCTGGAATTGGGCGAATTCAAGGACGAGGATCTCGGCGGATTTTTGGATTATATGGCCGCGGCTTTCCGCGCGGGTTTCACGTCGTCGCCGTCGGAGAATCTTTTCCGGATAGAGGCGCTTCACGACGCCCGCCGGCTTGCCGCCGAGGGCGTAAATAAAAATATGGTGCTTTCCAATCTGCACGCGCGGCTCCGCGCGTCCGGTTAAAATCATATGCCTCTTGCAATAGAAATATCCGTAAGAAAAAAACGCGACAAACTAAATTGCGACGCCGGCGAACACGACCTGTCTATCGGCGACAAAGTGCTGGTCGAATCCGAACACGGCCTTGAGACCGGAGTTGTCGTGCGCAAGGAAAGGTTCGTCGACAAAGACGTGCGCTCCGACGGCAAAGTCGTCCGGCGTCTCACAAAAGAAGATGAAAGCCGCCTGGCCGACAACCGCCGCAACGAATGCAGGGTGCTCAGATTGATAGCGCAAAAAATCGAGGACAGCGAGATAGAAATGCGCCTGAGCGCCATAGAATATAACTTCGACCGGAGCAAATTATTCGTTTATTATACCGCCGAGAGCAGGGTCGATTTCAGAGAATTCATCAAATCCTTGGGGCACACTCTAAAGACGCGCATACAAATGGTTCAGATAGGCGTAAGAGACGAATCCAAAATGTTGGGCGGTTTGGGCGTTTGCGGGCGTGTATTTTGCTGCGCCGGTCACATGAAGGGATTCGGTTCAATATCGATAGATATGGCCAAGCATCAGGACCTTACGCTCAATATGCAGAAACTCTCCGGTCATTGCGGACGCCTGTTGTGCTGCCTGGCGCACGAGGACAGGTTTTACGTCGAAGAAAAGAAAAAATATCCGAAGACCGGTATGCAGGCCGTGACCCCGGAGGGCCGCGCCGCGGTTCTTTCGTGCAATTATCTTACGGCCACGGTAACCGTGCGCCTTGCCGAGGGCGCGATAAAGACATTTAAACTCGCGGAAGTGAAATTTTAGAAAGAGAGTCAGTTGAAAAACCCTATTATTTGTCATTCTGGGTCCTTCGGCGGCGTCATTCTGAGTTCTTCGGCGGTGTCATTCTGGGTCCTTCGGCGGCGTCATTCTGAGCGTAGCGAAGAATCTCATAATGCCTCAGGATAAACTCCGCGAAGACATTTTCCGATGAGAAACGAGACCCTTCACTTTGTTCAGGGTGACATTGTGGACACTTTTTCAATTGACTCAAAGAATTATTTATGCCCGACAAAAAATACATAACCACGCCCATATACTACGTTAACGACAAGCCGCACATAGGCCACGCTTACACCACCGTCGCCGCCGACATCCTGGCGCGCTATTGGCGGCTTGAAGGCCGCGAGGTGCTGTTTCTTACCGGCACCGACGAACACGCCACCAAAATTCCCGCCGCCGCGAAGGCCGCCGGCAAAACACCCAAAGAATTCTGCGACGGCATGTCAGCCGAATTCAAAAACGCCTGGGGGCGGCTGGGCATAACTTTCGATCGCTTCATAAGAACGACCGACGCCGACCACATCGCCGCCGTGGGCGACATCCTGTCGCGCCTGCGCGCGGCCGGCCACATTTACAAAGGCGTTTACGAAGGACTTTACTGCTCGTCCTGCGAAAAGTTTCTGACGGAAACCGAACTCACGTCCGACGGCCTCTGTCCCGACCACGGCCGCAAACCCGAAAAATACAGCCAGGAAAATTATTTCTTCCGCCTCTCGGCTTTCCGCGACCGGCTTCTGGAACTTGTCGAGGACGCGGCGCTGCCCGACCATATCGAGATTCTGCCGGAGGAAAGACGCAACGAAATAATAGGCAAACTGAAGGTCGGCCTCGAAGACATCAGCATTTCCCGCGCCTCGACCGGATGGGGCGTGGCCATTCCGTTCGACCCCTCGCAGACGGCCTACGTTTGGGTCGACGCGCTGATAAACTACGCCACCGGAGCCGGATGGCCTTCCGCGCCCGATAAGTTCGCCAAGTGGTGGCCCGCCGACTGTCATCTGATGGCCAAGGACATTCTGTGGTTTCACTCGGTAATCTGGCCGGCGGTTCTCATCGGCGCGGGGCTTAAGCCGCCCCGCCGCGTATTCGCGCACGGTTTTTTCACGCTCGACGGAGCCAAAATGTCGAAGACGCGCGGAAACGTAATAGCCCCCGACGAACTCATAGAGCGCTACGGCGCGGACGCCGCAAGATATTTGCTGGTCACCCTTTTTCCTTTCGGCGTCGACGGAGATTTTTCCAAGAGCGAACTTGACCGCAGATACAATTCGGAGCTTGCCAACAATGCCGGGAACCTTCTTAACCGCGCCGCGACAATGTCGGAAAAATATTTCGACGCTGTCGTTCCTGCCGGCGCCGTCTCGAAACCTTTTGCGGATATGTTGTCGTCGAAAATTGCCCAATACCGCGCGGCGATGGACGTCGCGCGGCTCCATACCGCCGCCGCCGCCGCTCAGGCCATAGTCGACGAGGCGAATCGTCTTGTTCAGCGCGAGGAGCCGTGGACACTCTTTAAGCAAAAAGATACCCGCCTTGATACGGTAATGCGCGATCTTTTCGCGGCCATTTCGGCTGCCGCCGTCTGCCTCAGGCCGTTTATGCCCGCCGCGGCCGAAGCCATGTGGACGTCGTCGGGTTCGTCCATCGGCATAGATGAAGGAGCCCGCAGAATTTTCTCCCGGGATATGTCGGCCCTGTCCGCAGGCGGCAAGACCGTCAAGCCGCCCCTGCTTTTTCCGAGAGTGGAGTAGCGCGGTATCCGGCTTTTTGAAAGTATATTCATTAAATGATAAAATCGTCGTTTGTAACGATTGCCGTCCGAAAAATATCAGAATTGCCCGTGTTCGGGCGGCATTGCGCGATACGAAAATAAAGCGATATTTTTGAAGCGCGGCGAAAGGATAAGTGAGCATTATGAAAACTAAAATCAGAATACTCCCGTTGTCGATGTACATTGTTTTTGCGGCGGCTGCCGTTTTTGTATCCGCATCGCCGGTTTTGGCCGCTTCCAAAAAGGAAAATGCCCCGCGCATAGCCGCTGTAGTCGTCAACGGACTTTACAACGTAAGAGAGCGCTCAGTCATAGCCGAGATGAAATCCCGCCGCGGCGCCCTTTATGATCCCGCTAAAATCACCGCCGACATAGAGGCCCTGGCCGCGATGGGGCATTTCCAGAACGTCGAAATATCTTTCGACCCTGCCTATAATGTCGTTACCGTGGACGTAGTCGAAAAACCTTTTGTGCGGAAAGTGGAATTCCGCGGCAATAAGCGTTTCTCGCGCGGCCGGCTTCTCGACGAAATAACCGTAAAAGAAAAAGAATATCTCGATAAGCTCTCCGTAATGGAATCCGAAGCCAAGATTCTGACGCTTTACCGCGACGAAGGATACGCCGACTGCTCGGTTGAGACCATAACTTCCGTCGACGATGAAAACCGCGTAACCGTCAATTTTCTTGTTACCGAAGGCAACAAAATTCTCATCTCCGACGTTTTTATAAGAGGCACGAAAGTATTCAACGAGAAGAAAATAATCTCGCTGATGAAAACACGCCGCAAAAAGGTCTACAAGCAGGACGTTGTTGAAAACGACATAAAGGAAATCGAGAACTTTTACAAAAATCGCGGCTGGCAGGAGATAGCCGCGGGGCGTCCGGAAATAGTTTTCAACGAGGCGAGAACCGCGATGACGGTTCTTCTGATTATTTCGGAGGGCGTGCGTTACCGCGTCGGCGAGGTTACTTTCGAGGGCTATACGGCCGCCACTCAAAAAGAACTCAAAAAGCTGGTGGCGCTCAAAAAAGGCCGTTTCTACAACGACGAGAAATTCCAGGAAACACTTTCAAGCGTACAGCAACTCTATTCGGATAAAGGATACCTTCGCGCGCTTGCGCGCCCCGAGTTTGCCAAGGATAAAGAAACGGGCAAAATGGACATAGTATTTCATATCGACGAGGGTCCGGTTTTTTATCTCGGATACGTGGATGTTACGGGGTTGACCTATACGAAGGAAAAAGTCATCCGCCGCGAAGTGCTGCTCAAAGAGGGCGATGTCTTCCGGATGGGCACTCTGAGACGCAGCTTAGAAAAAATATACAATTTGGGTTTTCTGGAATTCGTCGAGCCCGAAATACGTCCGACCGCGCAGGATAACGTGGTCGATCTTGTAATAAATGTCGCGGAAGGAAAACCCGGGATTCTCACCGCGGGCGCGGGATACTCGTCGGTGGACAAGCTGGTCGGCACTCTTCAGGTTCAGCACATAAATCTGCTGGGACGCGCTCAGCGGCTCAACCTGATGTGGGAGTTCGGCGAGCGAAAGCAGAATTATGAAATATCGTGGACGGAGCCGTGGCTTTTGGACAGGCCCATGAGTTTTGGTTTTGATATTTTCAACACCGAACGCGCCAGAGAGTACGGAGCCATATACAGCGCTTACCGCGAACTAAGAAAAGGAGGCGCGCTCAGAGTTGGCCCGCGCCTTTCCGATTTGCTGTCGCTGCTTTTCTCGTACTCGTACGAAGAAATAGAAATATTCGACATCGCTTCGTCGGCGGCCGACCTTGGCATAACGCCGTCGAAGAGCGTTACTTCGAGTATTTCTTCGCAGATTATCAGAGATTCCAGAGACAACGTATTCGACGCCTCGCGCGGGTCGCGCAACTCGCTTAGCATTCAGTACGCGGGCGGCGTTATGGGCGGCGACGTTAATTTTGTAAAAACTATCGGCGCCACGTCGTGGCACTTTCTTACTTTCTGGAAGTTCGTGCTGTCCACCAACCTCAGAGTCGGATGGATCGGCGCCTTCGAGCCGTCGACGGGCGTGCCGATATACGAGAGGTTCTACGTGGGCGGCGCCGAAACCGTCAGAGGTTACAGATATCGCGGCGAGATCGGGCCCGATGAGGGCGGCCGCGCGATGATGGTGGCAAACATCGAATATAAATTCCCCATCATCCAGGAACGCAATCGCACCGTGCTGCAAGGCGCTTTTTTCTATGACATCGGAGGAGCGTGGAGGGAATTCGGCGATATCGATTACCGCGCGGGCACCGGAGAAAACGATTTGAAGAGCGGCGTGGGCTTTGGCATCAGATTCACCACGCCGGTGTTTCCCATACGTCTCGACTGGGGCTACGGACTCAACCAAAAAACGGGTGTGGATCCCAGTCAGTTCTATTTCACGATAGGACAAATTTTCTAAGCACATTGTCATTGCGAGGTCATCTCCCGCAGGGAGATGGCCGTGGCAATCTCACAATAAGCGAAATTGCTTTGTCAGTAGGGACAGGTCGCGACCTGTCCCTACAAAATCCTCGCAATGACAGAAGGTGAGAGCGAGGACAATGAGTTAATTATGAAAACATTTGTTTTTCGCGCTATAAGACATTTATTCACGGCGGCCGTATGCGGATTTTTTGTGTCTCCGGCCGTTGCTCTTGAAATACCGGTTTCCGCGGTTACGGACGGCAAAGCGATGCGCATCGCCTACGCCGATATGGAGCTTATTTATAACGTCTGTCCGCAAAAAGCCAGAGCCACAAAGGAATACCGCGACGCCAAAGACGCCTACGAAACGGCCATATCCTCGATTACCGCTGCCCTGGCCGTCAGGCGGGGCGATACGGAACGGCTGCAAAAGGAAATAGAAGAATACCGCCGCGGAACGTCCGCCGCGCCTGTGGACGTATCCACGGAAACTTTGCCGCCTGCCGCGGATAAAACCGCTTCCGCAAAGACGGTCGAAGCCGTATATGAAAAAGAGATCGCCAGAAAGGCGGCCGATACGGATATAACAAAACTTGAGGCGTCTTTGGATAAAGCGCGCGCGGAAATGGTATCGGGCATCTCGGATATCGAGAAAAATTGTTCGACGGACATACTTCAAACCATATACAAAGTTCTTGAACAGATAGCCGTCGAAGAAGAGCTTCTTGTGATAATCGACAAAAACTATATTCTTTACGCCCCCGAAGCGTACGATATTACTTCCAAAGTTATAGACCGGCTTAAATAATGAAAATAACCGCCGCCGAAATCGCAGCGCTCACCGACGGACGTGTCGAGGGCAAGTCATCCGCGGCAGTGTCGGCGGCCGCTCCCATAGAAGAAGCAGGGCCTTCCGACATCACATTTATAGCAAACCCCAAGTTCCGGAAGTGTATCGCCGCCACGCGGGCCGGAGTTATTTTGGCGTCCCGCAGCTACGATTTCAAAGACAAGACATTTGTAATCGTCAAAAATCCGACGGACGCCCTGGCCAAAGTTTTGTCGATATTCGCCGCGGACATATTTCCGTTGTCGACGCCCGGAATATCGTCCCGCGCTTCGGTATCGCCTTCGGCGCGTCTGGGCAAAGACGTCAGCGTGGGAGATTTTGCCGTCGTTTCCGACGGAGTCGTAGTCGGCGACCGGACTGTCATACATTCAGGATGCCGCCTGGGAGCTTCCGCGCATATCGGCGCCGATTGCGTTCTGCATCCTTCGGTAACCGTTTACGGCAGATGTGTACTTGGCGACAGAGTCATTGTGCACGCGGGCACCGTCATAGGTTCCGACGGTTTCGGGTACATCCCCACGGACGGTCTGCCTGTCAAGATTCCTCAGATCGGCATAGTTAAAATCGGAAACGACGTGGAAATCGGCGCCAACACGGCCATCGACAGAGCCACTATGGGCGCCACCGTCATAGGCGACGGCACAAAAATAGACAATCTCGTCCATATAGCCCATAACGTAAAAATCGGACGCAACTGTATGCTGGCCGGTCAGGTAGGTTTCGCGGGTTCCGTTGTTGTGGGCGACGGCGTAATGATGGCCGGTCAGGCGGGTATTAACGGACATATCGAGATAGGCGCCGGCGCCGTAATCGCGGGTCAGGCGGGTGTCATAGGCGATGTGCCGCCGGGCGTAACTGTTTCCGGATTTCCGGCCAGACCTCACGCCGGGATGATGCGTATATACGCTTTAATGGAAAAACTTCCCGAAATTTATGCGGCCGTCACCGAAAAAAAAACGGGCCGCGTCACCGGCAAAAAATGAATCAGGCCACGATATCAAAATCCTTCGCGCTCAAAGGCCCGGGTCTTCATACGGGCAAGAACACGAAAATAAATTTTAAGCCGGCTCCGGAAGGCACCGGCGTTGTTTTTGTAAGAGACGATCTGCCCGGCGCGCCCATGATACACGTGGAGTTTGCCAAGGTTCTTGGTGTTACGCGCGGCACTACCATCGGCACAAAAGAAGCGCGCGTTCATACGGTGGAACATATATTGTCGGCATTGTCCGCCATGGGAGTGGACAACGTTTTTGTGCATCTTACGGCTTCCGAGCCGCCGGTTCTCGACGGAAGCGCCAAGCCGTATGCCGAAGCCATTATGTCCGCCGGCCTCCAGCCGCAATCGGCTCCGAGAAATTATTTTGTGGTAACCAAACGCGTCGAATACGTTTCGGACGGGACCACAATCGTCGCGGAGCCGTCCGATGATTTCACACTGGATTGCTCCATAGTATACGACCATCCTCTCATAGGTTCGCAGCGGTTTTCATCCGTTGTAACACCCGGAAAATATCTTTCCGATATTGCGCCCGCGCGCACTTTCTGCCTGGATTATGAGATAGAGGCAATCCATTCCAAGGGCTACGGCAAGGGCGGCGACTTCACGAACACCGTCGTATTCAGTATGGATAAAGTCCACGCCCACGGCGGCCAGAGATTTTCCGACGAGCCGGTAAGACACAAGATGCTCGATATCATAGGCGATATGGGGATTCTGGGCAAGCCGCTCAAGGGTAAAATAACGTCGGTCAAATCCGGCCACCTTCACAACATAAATTTCCTTAAAAAACTGGTCGCCGAACACAGCGAAAATTCAACGGAGGAAAAGATGAGTCAGCCGGAAATCAAAATAGGAGAGTTGATAGGCGCCGTCGACATCCAAAAAATCATTCCGCACCGCTATCCTTTCCTGATGATAGACAAAGTCGTAGTCACGGAGGCCGCAAAAAAGGCCGTCGGATACAAATCCGTCAGCGGCAACGAGCCGTTTTTTCAGGGGCACTTCCCGGGCAATCCCATAATGCCGGGTGTTCTTATCGTCGAGGCGCTGGCTCAGACGTCCTGCGTGCTTTTACTTTCTCGTCCCGATTTGTCGGGGAAAGTGGCCTATTTTATGGGGATAGAACGCGCCAAATTCCGCAAGACGGTTTTGCCGGGAGATAATCTGGAACTGAAGATAGAAGTGCTAAAAGCCAAAGAGCGCGTGGGCCGCGTGAAAGGCGAGGCCTTTGTCGGCGCCGCGCTGGTTGCCGAGGCCGAGTTCACTTTTATTATCGTGGACAAATAGGAAAAAGATATGACTAAAATACATCCCACTGCCATTGTGGATAAAACCGCCGAGATAGATCCTTCGGTCACTGTAGGGCCTTATGCCATTATCGGCGCGGGCGTGTTTATAAATAAAAACACGACCGTGGGACATCACGCGTGGATTGAAAGCGCGCGCATCGGTTCCGATAACAGTATATATCCGTATGCCGTAATAGGGGCCGCGCCTCAAGACCTCAAACACGACGGAACCAAGACGGAAGTTCAAATCGGCAATGGCTGCGTGGTGAGGGAATTCGCCACTATACACCGCGCTACCAATCCCGCCGCGCCCACGCGCATAGGCGACAATTGTTTCCTTATGTCGGTAACGCACGTCGGGCACGATTGTCGGGTCGGCAACAATGTCATAATAGCAAACGGCACACAAATAGCCGGACACGTGGAAATCGCCGACGGCGTGGTAATGTCGGCTCTGGTGGGTATTCACCAGTTTGTCCGCATAGGCCGGCTCGTTATGATAGGCGGCGGCGCCATGGTTTCACAGGATATTCCGCCTTTCGTTCAGGCCCAGGGCGACAGAGCGCAGCTCGTCGGCCTGAATGTTGTCGGATTAAAGCGCAATCGCATAAAACCGGAATCCATTTCCGAGATAAAAAGCGCTTTCAGGAACATATTCATTTCCGGAATTCCCATGCAGGAAGCGCTTGACCAAATCGCGGCCGCGGAGCCCGTCTCCGAGGTCAGGGAACTCATTGAGTTTATACAGAAATCCAAACGGGGTGTTTGCCGCGCCCGTTTCAAAGAAGCATTGTCGGAGGATGAATGACCTCTCCGGCCCGCCCCGAAGTTTCGCCGCTGTCGCGCGGCGACAGAGTCGTTATTCTGGCGGGCGCCGGGGATTTTCCGCTGATTCTGGCGCGCGCTCTCAAAAAAAAGGGCTGCGTCGTTTCGGCGGTGGCTTTTCGCGGCGAGACGTCCGAGGCCATCACCGACGCGGCGGATTCCGTCGGCTGGGCGGAGGTCGGGTCGCTTGCCGCCGTAATCGGAGCCATACGGGAATCCAAATCCCCCAATCTTATTTTATCAGGCAAGATAGAGCATAAATATATATTCACCAAAAAACTCGACGCCGAGGCGGCCGCGTTATTTGCGTCGCGCCCCGACGCCCGCGCGGAAAATCTGCTCTATTCGCTGGCAGGAAAGTTCGCCGAAATGGGCGTGAGAGTTCTGCCGCAATCGTCGGCGCTCGAACATCTTCTGGCGCCCAAAGGATTTTTGAGCCGCCGCCGTCCTACGGAGGGCGAGTCGGCGGATGTGGAGCTCGGACGTAAAATCGCGTCGGCGCTGGCGAATCTTGACTGCGGTCAGACCGTCGCGGTAAAAAACGGAGTGGTCGTGGCTCTTGAGGGCGCCGAAGGCACCGACGAAACAATAAAACGCGCGGGCGCGCTCGCCGGACGCGGGATAGTCGTCGTAAAGATGTCGCGGCCCCGTCAGGATATGCGTTTCGACGTTCCGGTCGCCGGCCCTGACACGCTTAGAACGGCCCTCGCCGCCGGCGCGACGGTCGTCGCCGTGGAAGCGGGAAAAACACTGTTGCTGGATCCGGAAGCCATGAAGGCCTTCGCCGACGAAAATGACATGGCTTTCGTCGGAGTGTAAAAACTGTGGCCGACCAAGGTCGGCAACTACAATTATGAAAACGAAAAATATATTATGAAAATACTTGTAGCCGGTTTGGGACAATTGGGACAGCATCACGTAAGGATACTGGCCAAAAACGGAACAGTGGAGGTTTGCGCTCTGGTGGATTCCGACGCGCGCCTGTCCGAGTCCTTCGGCAAGAAGTACGGCCTCCCGCACTTTGCGTCCGTCGACGCCGCCCCTAAGCCGGATGCGGCCGTGATAGTAACCCCCACGCCGTTTCACTATCCGCTTGCCAAAAAATTTCTTGAAGAGGGCGTTCACTGCTTCGTCGAAAAACCATTCACAGCCACTCCCGCCGAAGCCGACGAACTCATCGACCTTGCCGCCAAAAAAAATCTGGTCTTGCAGGTCGGCCATATAGAAAGATTCAATCCCGCCGTCGTGGCGGCCAAGCCCTTTATCACCAAACCCATATTTATCGAGGCCAACCGCATAGGGCCGTTCAGTCCCCGTGTGGCCCACATAGGCGTCATAATGGATCTGATGATACACGACATAGACATACTGCTTTATCTCGTCGGAGAAAAGGTCAAAGACATAGAGGCCTACGGCGCCAGAGTTCTGACCGACCACGAGGATATGGCTAAAGTCAGGATACGTTTCGAGGGCGGCTGCGTCTGCGATCTTTCAGGTAGTCGTGTTTCTCTTGAAAAACAGCGCAAGATAAGAATATTTCAGCCGGACAGTTACGTCTCCATAGATTACGCCGCGCGCAGCGTAAAAGTGTATTCCAAACGCGTGCCGGAGCCGAAGAGTTTTCTTGATATTTCCGTTGAGAAACCCAAACCGCCGGTCTACGATCAGCTTGAGCGGGAGCTTGAGCACTTCATAGAATGCGCTCGGCACGGAAAAAGGCCCGCCGTAACCGGCGAGCACGGACGCGACGCGCTGGAACTTGTTGGCGAAATCTACAAGATAATTCGTTTGCAGTAAAAATAATAATGACGCCACTTGCCGCGGACGATTCTCGTCCGATAATTTTTATATGCGCCGGCGACCCGTCGGCCGAGAATCACGCCGCCGGAGTCGCATCGCTGCTTAAAGAAGGCGGCCTCGCCGTGTCGTCGGCCGGCGGCGAAAAGCTCAAAAACCTTTCCGATATATTCGTCGGAGATACGATATCTCTTGAGACCTTCGGCTTCGCGGTTTCGCCGCGCGCCGCCCTGGGAATTTTAAAAGTGTACCGCGCTGTGGAGCGGCACCTCGACGAGCGAAGGCCTTCGGCCGTTCTGCTTGTGGATTTTTTTGGATTCAACGCGAAGGTGGGCGCCGCTGCCGCCCGTCGGGGTATTCCGGTATATTATTACATTCCGCCCCAGATATGGGCCACGCGTTACGGAAGAATAAAGGCGATAAAAAGTTTTGTCAAAAAAGTTTTTACGACCCTGCCGTTTGAAAGCGAAATATACGCAAGGGAGGGGATACCCTTCGAGCAGGTGGGACATCCGCTGCTTGAGACAACGCCGTCCGGCGTAGAAAGTCGTCGGGCGGGGCTGCCGCCACTTGTGGGTTTTTTTCCCGGCAGCCGCACGCACATAGTGCGCAGGCATGTGGACATCATTAACGCCGTCGCCGCGAATTTGAACGACATCCGTGGAGCGGGCAAAACAGAGTTCGCGCTTTTCGGACTTTCGGCGCTTAAGGATTCCTACCGCCGTCTGGCGAGTGGAATAAATCTTATTCTTGACGCGGGATCCCGCGGCGTGGCCGCCGCCGGGCCGTCGGCCGCGGTCAGTGTTTCCGGAACGATAGCGACGGAACTCGCCCTGATGAAAATCCCGACGGCGATTTTCTACAACGTCAGCGCTCTCAACGCGTTTATCCTTCGCTCTATGATAAAAATACGGACAAAATACGTGTCGCTGCCCAACATATTGCTGGACGAAGAATTGCAGCCCGAGTTCCTGCAGGAGAAAGCCCTCGGCGGCGATATAGCCGTCCGCGTCGCCGGTTTCATAGACGGCGAGCCGCGCGATACCGCCGAATCGTTCGCGCGCGTGCGGCGGCTTCTTGAGCCGGCCGACGCTTCCGGCAGGGTCGCCTCGTCCATTATCAACGATATTCTCGGCGCTTCGTCCGACGGAAGGTCGAACCAATGAATAATCTTGCCCGCCTGATAAAATACGTGCTGCCTCACAGAAACCGTCTTATTCTGGCGGCCTTCTTGACGGCGCTGGTTTCGGGCATAACCGGCGCGACCATGCTTTTGATAAAACCCATAATCGACAAGGTCTTCATTGCCAAAGATACCGGTATGCTCTTTATGATTCTGTGGCTGGTTCCGCTTATGTGGTTCATACGCGGGATAGCGTTTTACGGACAGGCGTATCTTCTTCAGTACGTCGGACAGCGCGTCACGCTGGCCCTCCGCGGAGATTTGTTCGCCAAACTTATGTCGCTGTCGCACGATTTTTACAACCGCAACTCGTCGGGCAAAATCCTATCGCGAATGACGAACGACCTCTACATAATACAAAACGCCCTTCTTCGTCTGCCGCTGAATTTTATCGGCGATTTTCTGACGACACTGGTTCTGATAGGCATAATTTTCTGGCTTAACTTCAAGTTTGCCGTCATAGCATTCGTGGTGTTTCCCGTGGTGGCTCTTCCTCTGGTGGATTTTGCGCGCCGTATGCGCAAGGCCGCCCACGCCGGTCAGAAACAGATGGCCGAAATCTACAACAGAATTCAGGAGGCAGTCACCGGTATTTCCGTTATAAAGACCTTCCGGATGGAAGAAAGGCAGAAGGCGGTATTCGAGAAGGAAAACACGGAATTTTATTCGCACCAGATGAAATTCGTAAAAGTCGATTCGCGGTCGAGTCCGATTATGGAGTTTATAAGCGCCGTCGCGCTCACTTTAATAATATGGTACGGCGCGATGGACGTTCTTAAAGACGTGTGGACCAGCGGAGCGTTTTTTGCTTTTCTGGGCGCCGCGATGTCGATTTACAAGCCCATAAAAAACTTTTCTTCGGCGAACGCGCTTTTGCAGCAAACCGTTGTCAGCGCGGGGCGCATATTCGAGATTATCGACGAGAAACCCGCCATAGCCGACGCTCCCGGAGCCGCGGATTTCGGGGAATTCCGCCAAGCCGTCACGCTTGAAGACGTGGACTATTATTACGACCACAAGCATCCCGTTCTTAAAAAACTCAATATCAAAATATCCAGAGGCGAAAAGGTTGCCCTTGTGGGGCCATCGGGAGCGGGTAAGACGACCGTGGCCCATTTAGTGTTGAGGTTTTACGACGCCTGCTCCGGTCGGGTGGCCATAGACGGCGTCGACGTAAGGGACATTACTCTGGCGTCTCTTCGCGCGCAGATGGCTCTTGTGACGCAGGATATAATTCTTTTCAACGACACCATAAAAAACAATATATTATGCGGACGTCCCGGCGCCTCCGACGAAGATGTGCGCGAGGCGGCCCGCCGCGCCAATGCGGCGGATTTCATAGAATCGCTGCCCGACGGTTACGAAACCGTGGTCGGAGAGAGGGGCGCTTTGCTTTCCGGCGGACAGAAACAGCGGGTGGCGGTGGCCCGCGCTATTCTTAAAGACGCTCCGATACTTATCCTCGACGAGGCGACGTCTTCGCTGGACGCGGAGTCGGAAAAATCCGTGGCCGAAGCCATAGAAAACCTTATGGCGGAAAAAACCGTGCTGATGATAGCCCATCGCCTCGCCACCATAAAAAACGCCGACAGAATACTGGTTATCGACGACGGAGCCGTCG
This sequence comes from Elusimicrobia bacterium HGW-Elusimicrobia-1, assembly GCA_002841695.1. Lineage (NCBI taxonomy): Bacteria > Pseudomonadati > Elusimicrobiota > Elusimicrobia bacterium HGW-Elusimicrobia-1. Next base: position 115,282 of record PHAN01000003.1, read on the forward strand.
TGGAAGAGGGCAGCCACGACGAACTGGTGCGCCGTCAGGGCGTTTATCACCGCATTTGTCTGCTCCAACTTCTTTAAAAAAATGAAAATTAAATTTCAGGCGGCGCCTTTGACGGCCGCTCCGGCCGTCTATTACGAAGGCGACGACATTTTGAGCCGCCGTTTCGCCAAGGACTTCACCGGCGACGGCCTTGCCGCGTTTGTCGTCGAAAAAGCCATACTCGACAAATACAGACGCCGGTTCGCGGGGATTTTAAGCGTAAAGCCCGTAATCATATTTTTCGGCGGAGAGTGTTCTTTGGGCGAAGTCGGACGGCTTGAAAAGTCCGCCCGCGCCGCGGCCCGCGGGCCCGTGAAAGCGATTTTTGCCGCCGGCGGCGGCAAGGCCATCGACGCGTCTAAAATACTTGCCGCCCGTCTGGGCGCGCGTCTTGCGGCCATACCTACTTCGACCGCCACCTGCGCCGCTTTTACGTCCATCGCCCCCACGTATTTTTCCGACGGCACAAAGCGCAAGACGCTGGATATGGCCAAGGCGCCCGACGTCTGCGCGGCGGATTACGGAGTTCTTATCAGACAACCTGCGCGTCTTGTGGCCGCAGGTATAGCCGACGCCGTAGCCAAGTACTATGAGACGTCGGCTTATGTGAGCGCGAATCCCGCCGCATTGACGAATCCCTCAGTCCGCGCCGCGTTCGCCCTGACGACGGAAATTATGCGGCTTGCGTCCGAGTGCGTCGCCGGAGCCGTCGACGCCGTGTCGAAGGGAAAAGTCACCCGCGACTTCCGCCGCTCGATTTATCTGAATCTTGTTCTTCCCGGTCTTGTCAGCGGAATCGGCGGCAAAAAGTGCCGCGCCGTTGCCGCGCACGCCCTCTGCAACGGGCTGGGACACGCGCCCGAAGCACGCGGGTCTCTGCACGGAGAAAGGGTGGGATGGGGGCTGTTGGTTCAGTTGATGCTGGAAGGCAAAAAAAAAGACGCCCGTCGTCTTAAGATTTTTTTGAACTCCGTGGGCGCCCCGACGACACTCGGTGTTTTGGGTATAGCCGATCCGGACGGCGCAGGTATAAAAAAGGCGCTCGCCGTCGCTTCGTCATCGCGGGAAAGTATGAGATTTTTGGGAAGGAAAATAAGCCGGACCGAACTTGCCGGCGCGGTGCGCGCCGTCGAGAGGATTTAAGAAAAACCTATACCGCTTTGCGCACGCGGCCCGATTTAAGACACGTGGTGCAGACATAAGCCCTTACGGCTTTTCCGCCGAGCATTATTTTGTGCCGGCCGAGGTTGGGCATAAATCTTCTGTTCGACGCTTTGTGAGAGTGGCTGATCGATTTTCCGGCCGAAGGGCCTTTTGCGCAGATTGAGCATTTGAACGACATAATGTTGTCTCCTGTTTTTCGACGCGATTGATATCGCGGAACCTGAGTATATAAAATTATTCGACTCAACCCAAAAAATGTCTCTTGAAACATCGGTCAGATTCGTTAAAGGCGTGGGACCGGGCGTAGCCGGAAAACTCGCGCGGCTGGGCATATCGACGGTGGGCGATTTGCTGGAGCACTATCCCGTTTCCTACCAGGATCGCACGAAGATACTCGCTTTCTCGGAGTTGGCCGACGGCATCGACGCCTTTGCGCGCGGTAAGGTGATATCGGCGGTTGTCTCGCCCGCCGGATTCGGCCTTGCGGTTTTCAAAAGCACTATTTCCGACGGCAAAGACGTCGCCCGAGTGACCGCGTGGCGCAAATTCAATCCGTGGGCGCGTTACGATATTTTCGCCGCGCTGAAGCGCGATTTTGAACGGGGGAAAGAAGTTTTTGTCTGGGGCCGCGTCAGAAAAAGCGGTCAGGATGTCGAAATAACCCTCAAGGAATACGAGCCGGCGGACGCCGGAGAATCCGGCCGCGTGACCGGAGGCATTATTCCCGTGTATCCTCTTACCGAGGGCATAAAGCCCGCCGGTTTCAGAAAAATAATGAAAGCCGCCGTCGACGGCTATGCCGCTTCCGCCGCGGATTTCGCGGCGGCGTCGCCGGTTGTCCCCGACGGCCTGGCGCCCCGCCGGCGGGCTATCGCCGAGATACATTTTCCGCCGGACTTCGAGGCCGCCGAACGCGCCCGCCGTTCCCTGGCTTTCGGCGAATATCTGATTTTTCAGACGGCGATGGCCGTCGCGCGCGGCGTCGCCGACAGTCGCAGGAAACCGCGTCCGCTTGAAATTCGCCGCAATTTGCTGACCGGTTTCAAGGCCAACCTGGGTTTCGAGTTCACGCGCGCCCAGAAAAAAGCCATCAACGAAATATTCCGCGATATGACTTCGGCGCGCCCTATGCGCCGCATACTCATAGGCGACGTCGGCAGCGGCAAGACCGCCGCCGCGATGGCTTCGATGCTTTTGAGCGTGGAAAATTCCCGTCAGGCCGTGCTGGTCGCTCCCACGGAAATTCTGGCGCGACAGCATTTTGAGACGGTGAGCAAATTTACCGCCGGTCTGGGAGTCAAGGTCGAGCTTGTAACCGGCGCCACGTCGTCGCGGGCCGGGAGCAAAACGGCGGCGCGGCGGCGGATGTCGTCGGGCGAAGCCGATATTATTATCGGAACTCACGCCCTTATGGAAGACCCCGTGGCTTTTGCCGACGCCGGCGTCATAGTTATAGACGAGCAGCATAAATTCGGCGTTTCGCAGCGTCTGAAACTTCGGCTCAAGGCGCCGTGCGCCGACATACTTTTGATGAGCGCGACACCCATTCCGCGCTCGCTGGCCATAGTAATGTACGGCGATCTCGACGTATCCGTAATAGACGAACTGCCGCCGGGAAGAATACCCGTAAAAACTATGATGATGACCGATTCCGAAGCGTGCGGCTTTGCCGCAAAAGAACTTGCCGGCGGAAATAAAGTTTTCATAGTTTATCCGATTATCGACCCGTCGGAAAATCTGTTTATCCGGTCGGCCAAAGCCGAAGCCGAGCGTCTTTCAAAAGAGGTTTTCGCTGATTATAAAGTAGGACTTCTGCACGGAAGAATGAAATCCGCCGACAAGGCCGCCGTTATGGAGGCGTTTCGCTCGGGCGCGCTCGACGTGTTGATATCGACGGTGGTGATCGAAGTCGGCATAGATGTTCCGTCGGCCACGCTCCTTATCGTGGAACACGCCGACAGGTACGGCCTGGCCGCTCTGCATCAGTTGCGCGGCCGCGTGGGCAGAGGCGACAGGCAGTCGTACTGCGTTCTGGTGGCCGATTCTCCCACGGACGAGGGAACCGTCCGCCTGCGCGTGCTTCTTGAAACCTCCGACGGATTTGAGGTGTCCCGGGCCGATATGAGAATGCGCGGCGCGGGCCGCATAATAGGAACCGAGCAGCACGGCCGCGGCGAACTCGATTTAAGAGTGGTCGATTTTGAAAAAGACAAAGAAATTCTGGAAACTGCCAAAAAGGCGGCCGCTTTAATGTCCCGTGTTACGCCGCTGCCGCCGGCGGTTAAAGCCGAACTCGCGCTAAGATACGGCGACAATATTATGATGCCGCAGGCCGGCTGAAAAGCCGCGACCTCCGTCGGAGAGTGAAAATATGAATAACAAAGACCCGCTGATTATCGCCGGACGGGCGTTTTCTTCGCGGCTTATTATGGGCACCGGAAAATACGGTTCCAACGAGATTATGAGGCGCGCCATCGCGGCGTCGGGCGCTCAGATGGTAACGGTGGCCGTCCGTCGCGTGGATGTGTCGAATCCCGGCCACGACATACTTTCGGCGCTCGACGCAAAAACGCTTTTGATACTGCCCAACACTTCGGGAGCGCAGAACGCCGATGAAGCCGTCCGGCTTGCTCGTCTGGCTCGCGCGTCGGGCGTTTCCGATTGGGTGAAAATCGAAGTCACTCCCGACCCCGGATGGCTTCTGCCCGACGGAGAGGAGACGCTCAAGGCGGCCAAAATTCTGATTAAAGAGGGCTTTACGGTTCTGCCCTACATAAATGCCGACCCGGTGCTTGCCAGGAAACTTGAAGATGCGGGCGCCGCGGCGGTTATGCCCCTTGCCGCGCCGATAGGATCAAACAAAGGTATGCGCACACTCGACGCGGTCAAAATCATCGTCGAGCAGGCCGGTGTTCCGGTAATAGTCGACGCCGGACTCGGAAGGCCGTCGCATGCGGCGCAGGCGCTTGAAATCGGCGTGGACGCCGTGATGGTAAACACCGCGATATCGTCGAGCGGCAATCCCGAAATGATGGCTCTGGGCTTCAAACTTGCCGTCGAGGCGGGCCGCGCGGCGTATTTGTCCGGCATGGGAGCGTCGGGCGATTACGCGTCCGCGTCGAGTCCCGCCGACTGGATCATAAAATGAGTTTTCTTGCGGAATTCCGCAAACAAGATTCTAAAGCCGTCGCCGCGAAAATATATTCCGCGACCCCGTCCGACGTCCGTCGCGCTCTGGCCGCGGAGTTTCCGTCCGTCGGAGATTTTCTGGCGCTTCTTTCTCCCGCGGCGCGGGCTTTCGCGGGTGAAACGGCGGTCCGCGCCAGGGAACTCACAATCAGCCACTTCGGAAAAAACATCAATCTTTACGCGCCGCTGTATCTGTCGAACGAATGCGACAACGCCTGCCGCTACTGCGGCTTCAACGCGTCGTCATCCGTCGGTCGGAAAACTCTTTCCGACGACGAAATATTACGCGAGGCCGATTCACTTAAAGCGCGCGGCTTCGACAATGTTCTTCTTCTTACCGGAGAGTCGCCCTCTAAGGCAGGTTCCGGTTACGTCGAAAAATCCGTGAGGATGCTATCTGAAAAATTTACTTTTACGGGTCTTGAAATTTTTCCTGCCGATTCCGATGTCTACCGCCGTTTCGTGTCCGCCGGAGCGTCGGGGCTTACGGTTTATCAGGAAACCTACGACGAAAAAGTTTACGAATATATGCATCCCGCCGGCAAAAAAAGGGATTTTGAATTCAGAATTCAATCCCCCGAACGCGCGCTTGAGGCGGGATTCCGCCGCGTGGGACTGGGAGCGCTGCTGGGTCTGTCCGATTGGCGCCTCGACGCCGCGATGCTCGGGTTGCACGCAAAATATCTCATTGATAAATACTGGCGCGGCGATGTGACGATAAGTTTTCCGCGGTTAAAAAAATGCGCTTCGGGTTTCAATGCGCCGCATCCCGTATCCGACGGGGACGTGGCTTCGATGATATTCGCGCTGCGGATATTTCTGCCTCGCGCGGGAATGATTTTATCTACGAGAGAGTCGGACGCTTTCCGTGATTCGCTCATCGGGTGGGGAATAACCATGATGAGCGCGGGCTCGCGGACGAATCCCGGCGGATACGCGTCGGGCGGCGACGCGCGGGAGCAGTTCGAGGTGTCGGACCGTCGCAGTGTCGACGAAGTTGTGCGGGCCATAGAGCGGAAAGGATTTTACGCGGTCTTCAAGGACTGGGACAGAGGTTTCGGCGCGAGCCGCTACGATTGACGCGGAGCCCTCTTCGTCCGGCATAATGAGTCGATAATATGAACATAACACTTAACGGCAAGCCCGCGGAGATTCGTTCCCGCGTCACCGCGGGACGGTTTTTGGATGAATTAAAAATCGGGCGGACTCTTGCGGCTGTGGAGGTAAACGGAAAAATTCTGGACAAGAGCGAGTTTGATTTTTTTGTAATCCCCGACGGAGCCGTTATAGAAATAATCCGTTTTATGGGCGGAGGATGAACGCGCGGTGAAAATATTCGACGGTAAAAACTTTTCGTCGCGGTTGCGGCCTTTTTCGGGTTACGGTCTTTACGCCGTTATCACGGAAAAGTTTTGCGGCGGACGGTCTTCCGTCGAGGCGCTTGAAAGCGCGCTTCTTGCCGGAATAAAAATCGTTCAACTCCGCGAAAAAGAAAAAAGCAAACGCGAGATATACGAACTCGCGCTGCGCTTCCGCGATGTCACACGCGCGCACGGCGCGGCGTTTTTCGTCAACGATCATATCGACATAGCGTTGGCCGCCGGCGCCGACGGCGTTCATTTGGGGCCCGACGACCTGCCGCTTTCCGCCGCCAGGGCCATCGCTCCGAATCTGGCGATAGGAATTTCCACGCACTCCGAGGCCGAAGCGCTTGCTGCGGCCGCCGGCGGCGCCGATTATGTCAACATCGGCCCGATATTTTCCACGTCCACCAAGGAGGGCCTCATAAAACCCCTCGGCGCGGATTTAGCGCGAAAAATCGCCGGACGTATCGACATTCCGTTTACTGTCATGGGCGGGATAAAAGAGGGTAACCTGCCGTCGGCTGTATCGACGGGAACCTCGATATTGGCCATGGTCACGGAAATAACCGCCGCGCCCGACATAGCCGCCCGTGTAAAATCCCTTGCCGCCGCGCTCGGACGGCTTCAAGGGATTTCATAAAACACCTATAATTTATTATAATATCCACCGATGAAAAACACTGCCGTATATCCGGGAAGTTTCGACCCGCCCACCAACGGCCACCTCGACGTCATTGAGCGCGCGTCCAAAATCTTTCCGCGGCTGATAGTGGCCGTCACCGACAATCAGAGCAAAACTCCGTCCTACACACTCAAAGAACGCCTGACACTTCTTAAATCGATAACAAAAAAATATTCCGGCGTCAAAGTCGAGATTTTCTCGGGGCTGCTCGTGCATTATCTGAAGAAGAAAAACGCCCGCATACTCATCAGGGGTTTGAGAGCCGTTTCGGATTTTGAATACGAGTTTCAACTCGCGCTTATGAACAGAAAACTTTCGCCTTCCACAGAAACGGTATTCCTTATGCCCGACGAAAAATACGTGTATCTTTCGTCGAGGATGGTAAACGAAGTCGCGCGGCTCGGCGGCAATGTCGGTTGTTTCGTGCCGCCCGAGGTGCGCTCGCGGATACTCAAAAAATGCAAACATTCAAACCGATAAACAAGCGCCTCGGCGATCTGCTCGTCGAAACTAAACTTATAACCCAGGCGCAGCTTGCCGACGCGCTGGACATCCAGCGCAAAAAAGCCGTGAAAATCGGCCGGGCGCTTCTGGATAAGGGTTACGTGACGGAAGATTTGCTTTTGGCGTTTCTGGGTCGGCAATGCGGCATTTCCTACGTGTCGCTTAAAGAGTTCGGCGGGATAAGTCCCGAAGCCGTACGCGCCGTTCCGGAATATCTTGCCCGACAGTGGGAAATCTCCCCGCTTAAAGTCGCCGACGATACCATAACCATAGCCGTTTCCGACCCGTTCAATCTTTTCGCCACCGACGACTTGCGATTGATAACCGGCCTCGCGGTAGCCACGGTAATAGCCCCCGCCGACGAGATAAAGGCCTTTGTCGACAGGTATTACGTCGCGCGCGCGCTGACAGCCGGACGTTCCGCGTCGGACGCTCCCGCGTCGGCGCTGGAGATGGCCGCCCGCATAGGCGCCACGGAAATGTATTTTGACGTCGACAGAATCCGATATTTTTTCGGCCAGAAATATCTTAAAACCGTCGAGCTTACCCAAAAAGAGTCCGACGTTCTGGCCAAATACTTCAAGCAGCATCCTCGCGCGCGGGTGCGTGTGCCGTTTCGCGGAGGGAATGCCCTTGCCTCGCTGGACATAGAATTGTCCGGCAAACCCGCCGCCGAAAAAATAAAGATAAGAAACACTTTTCTGCCCGCGTCATTAAGAGAGTTCGGCATATCCTCCGACGACTCGATGGTGCTGGAAAAACATTTGGCGGGGCGGGGCTTTGTGGCCGTGTCCGGAGCGCCGGCCTCGGGCAAGAGCACTTTTATGGCGGCGTGCGCGCGCTGGGCGGCGACTACTCAAAAAATCGTGTACTTTTTTTCGGAGACGTCGCCGGAGATACTGTCGGGAACTTCGGCCATCTGCGCCGGCGCGTCCTTAATCGCGGATTATTTGCCCGGAGCGCACAACGTTTTCTTCGACGGCGGATCTTCGTCGTCCCTGCCCGCGAATATCGATTCACTGTCCGCCGGATCGGCTATGGCGGCGTCTTTCGTGGAAGAGCTGCCTCCCGAAGCCGCCTCGGCGCGGCTTTACGTCCGCCTTGCGCTGGTCAAAAAACTTTGTCCCGACTGTAAAAAACAATACGCGGTCTCAAGGGATTACATAGTCAATTCCGGATTGTCCGTGCCCGTCAAAGACAATCAGTTGATTCTTTCCAAATCGTCCGGCTGTGAATCCTGCGATTACACGGGCTCATCCGGCGCCTCCGCCGTTTATTATATGAGCGAGGAATGTTCCCGCCTTACCGTCGAAGAAATCCGCTCCAAGATTCTTGAAGCCGTGTGGGCGAAGGCCCTTGCCGGCGAAGTTTCCGTCGAGGAGGTTTTACTTTACAAATAAAACTATGCTTAATATGAACGACCTTTTGATTCTCATGATGGAAAAGAAGGCCTCCGACCTGCATATCACCGTCGGGGCTCCTCCCACATTAAGAATCGACGGACAGATGATTCCCACAAACTACGAAAAACTCACCCCCGACGTTTGCCAGCGTCTGGTGTATTCGCTCCTTACCGACGCGCAGAAAGAAAAATACGAGGCCACCAGCGAACTCGACCTTTCATTCGGCATAAAAGGCGTCGGCAGGGTCAGAATGAACGTTTTCCGTCAGCGCGGCGCCGTAGCGGCGGCTCTTCGATCCATTCCGCAGAAAATAATGACTTTCGACGAACTCAACCTTCCTCCGGTCGTCTACGAAATGATGAAAATACCCAAGGGGCTTGTACTTGTGACGGGCCCCACCGGCTCGGGAAAATCCACCACGCTGGCCTCGATGATAGATTTTCTAAACGAGCGTCGCCGCGGACACATCATAACGATAGAAGATCCAATCGAGTACGTGCATCAGCATAAAAATTGCGTAGTCAACCAGCGCGAACTCGGCTCCGATACCATGAGTTTTACCGCCGCGCTCAAGTACGTGCTCAGACAGGACCCCGACATAATACTGATCGGCGAAATGAGGGATTTTGAGACCATATCCGCGGCGCTTACCATAGCCGAGACCGGCCATCTTGTGTTCGGCACGCTGCACACCACGGACGCCGTCTCGTCGATAAACCGCATAGTCGACGTATTCCCGCCGCACCAGCAGTCGCAGATAAGAAGCCAGCTCTCATTCACGCTCCAGGCGGTTTTTTCTCAAGCATTGCTGCCGCTGGCGTCTGGTTCGGGGCGAGTGCTGGCGTCGGAAATAATGGTTGTGACGTCGGCCATTAAAAATCTTATACGCGACATGAAGACCGAACAGATTTATCTGTCGATACAGACGGGAGTAAAGTTCGGGATGCAGACGATGAATCAGTCGCTTTACGATTTGTATATGAAGAAAAAAATAACGTACAATCAGGGCGTCGACGCTTCGACGGATCCCGAAGAACTCAAAAAACTCATGCAGAAGTCGGTATAGCCCTGTTTCCGTCGGGCGAGTAAAAACTTATGCCTAAATTTAATTACAGAGCCAGGCCGCCTTCCGGCGCGGTTGTTACCGGCGTAATAGAGGCCGCGGATCAGCGCTCGGCCATGGATAATCTCAAGGGACAGCGGCTGATTCCCATAGAAGTGACCGAAATCCAGGCCACCGGACTTGCCGCTCTCATCGGCAAAATCAATCCGTTCAAACCGTCGGTCAAATCCAACGATATAGTGCTTTTTTCCCGCCAACTATCCACCATGGTTTCCGCCGGCGTTCCGATAGTGCAGGGACTGAACATCCTTTCCGAGCAGATAGAAAACCCCGCGTTTCGCAATGTGGTGACCGGCATAAAAGAGGATATCGAATCGGGCGTTTCCATGCCCGACGCCATGCGCAAGCACCCTAAGGCATTCAGCGAACTCTATGTCTCCATGATAAAAGCAGGAGACGAGGGCGGTATACTCGATACGATACTTCAGCGTTTGTCGCAGTATATGGAATCATCCGAGGAATTGAAGGGCAAAGTCAAAGGGGCAATGACGATGCCGGCGGTCATCGGGTTTATCGCCGTAAGTGTTGTCATATTTCTTCTCGTTTTCGTGCTGCCCACTTTCAAAAATATATTCGCCAGTTTCGGCGCGGAACTGCCTTTGCCGACGAAAGTCCTTATGCAGTTCTCGGATTTACTGGTAAAGTTTTTCTACCTTGTAGTCATTATCCCGATAGGAGGATTTGTCGGGTTCAAACAACTCATAAAAATACCAAAAGTAAGATTCCAGTTCGACGGTATCATACTCAAAGCCCCGATGTTCGGCATAATGCTCAGAAAAGTCGCCATAGCAAAATTTTCGCGCACGCTGGGCACGCTGATAAAATCCGGAGTTCCCATTATGCAGGCGCTCGACACCGTGGCCAAGACGTCCGGCAATATGGTTCTTGAAAAAGCGATATTGACCGCCCGCGACGAAGTCAAAAAAGGCGAGCATATGGTCGCGCCGCTTAAAAAAAGCGGTCAGTTTCCCCCGATGGTAATCCAGATGATTTCCGTCGGAGAACAAACCGGAAATCTCGACACCATGCTTGTGAAAATCGCTGATTTTTACGACGCCGAGGTCGATGTAGCCATAAAGAGTTTGACGAGTATGATAGAACCCCTCGTGATGGCCTTTCTGGGCGTGGTCATAGGCGGCATAGTCATAGCCATGTTCCTGCCGATGTTTGAGATGAGCCAGTTGGTGGGAAATTAAAATAGTGGTTAGTGGTTAGTGGCGAGTGGATAGTAAAAAGCAAAAAAGTTTTTCTATCCACTATCCACTGCTCTTACGTGACTTACTTCACAGCCGTTTTAATCCTTGACACACGCGTAAAAATGTGGTATATTTACAGCAAAGAGGAAGTTTATTCTTGCCCCGACTGAAGGGGAAGGAGGTGACATAATAATATGAAATCGAGAAAAGGTTTTACGCTTATCGAACTCATGATAGTTGTTGCGATCATCGGAATCCTCTCGGCCATCGCGATACCTAAGTTCGCCGATCTTATCAGAAAGTCGAACGAAGGCGCGACCAGAGGAAACCTCTCGACCATCAGAAGCGCTATATCCATCTATTACAGCGAGAACGAAGGTCTGTATCCGGTTGTTCCCGGTTCTCTGATCGTACCCGCTGTAGGCAGCACTGCCGGCAAGTATCTTGCCGCCGTGCCCAAGGTGAATATTCCGCCCTATGGTGGAACGAACTCATTCTCTACGACTGCGGATTCCACGTCAAACGACCTCGGCTGGGGCTACAATCCCCTGCTGACGATGCCTGCCGGCATGACCCGCGCGCAGGGCGAAGTTTGGGTGGACGCAACGGAGACCGACTCAAAAGGAACGATTTGGAACACCTATTAATACAGGTGTAACGGATCGTGATTTCAAGATTAAGGAGAAAGACGCCGCAAGGCGTCTTTCTCTTTTTATGTCAAAGCGTATAAGTGAAGTGGATAGTGGCGAGTGGATAGTAAAAACCTTTATTATGTCATTGCGAGGTCAAGGGCTTGCCCTTGACCGTGGCAATTGACGATAAAAAATATCTAATCACTATCCACTAACCGCTTTTTTTATATAATATCACCATAATGACCGACATCGTTGCGCTTGTTTTTATCGTCGCGCTGGGTCTCGTTACGGGCTCGTTCGCCAATGTGTGCGTCTACAGAATGCCGCTGGGACTTTCCGTGGCCTTTCCCGGGTCGTTCTGTCCCGTCTGCCGCGCCGGCATATCCTGGCACAGAAACATTCCGATTGTCAGTTGGCTTTTTCTTAAAGGCCGCTGCGCCGATTGCGGCGCGCGCATCCCGTGGAGATATCCGGTCATAGAAGCCGTCGTGGGCGCGCTCTTCGCGGCGCTTTATTTTAAGTTCGGAGTTTCGTGGGCGATGTTCGTCATGTGTCCGTTTGCATGGATGCTGGTGACCGCATCCGCCATAGACATTGAACACAGAATTATTCCCGACGAGTTTTCCGCAGGCGGCGCGATTGCGGGGGTGGCGTTGTCGCCGTTGAATCCGTTTTTTGATTTTTATACCGCGTGGCATACACCTATACTGCTGTCGCTTTTGGGGGCGGTCGCCGGACTGGCCGTCGGCTGGATAGTAGCCCTTATGGGCGAAAAACTCTTCGGGAAAGAGGCCTTTGGCGGCGGCGACATAAAACTTTTGGCGGCTTGCGGGGCTTATATGGGCGCGGAAGGCGCCCTGTGGACTTTGCTTTTGGCGTCTTTCATCGGAAGCGGAGTGTCGATTGCTCTGATAGCCGCAAAAAAAATCCGCCGTTCGGACTACGTTCCCTTCGGGCCGTTTCTGGCCGCGGGGGCGTTGGTGTATTTGTTTTACAGATAGTGGTTAGTGGTTAGAAGAAAATAGTGGTTAGTGGATAGTGGCGAGTGGATAGTAAAAACCTTTATTATGTCATTGCGAGGTCAAGGGCTTGCCCTTGACCGTGGCAATATCTAATCACTATCCACTAACCACTTTCTTTTTTGTAACTTTTTGTTTCGGCTTACGTCTAACTCCATGAATAACAGAATAAACGATGACGCGACACTTGTCGCAACCGCGGCGGCCGGAGACCGGCGGGCTTTTGACAGGATAGTCGAAGCCAACAAAACGGCCGTGTATTCGACCGCGCTGAGAATCACGGGTTCTTTTGCCGACGCCGAAGAAGTTTCGCAGGAAGTTTTCGTAAAGGTCTATTTTTCGCTTTCTAAATTTCAAGCGCATTCCGCGCTGTCCACCTGGATTTACAGGATAGCGGTGAATACCGCCCTCGACAGGGTAAGAAAAAACAAGAGACGTTCCGCCGTGGAAGGCGCCGCGCTGCCGCGCGAAGATATTTTGGCCGCTCCGGCGCCGCCGGATGATTCCGCCGTCGACCCCGCCGTCGCCGAAGCCAACGGGCTTCTGGCGGCCCTCGCCGAAAAATACAGGACGCCGCTTGTGCTCAGAGAATACGAAGGACTTAAATACGACGAGATCGCGCGGGTTCTGGGTATTTCCGTCGGGCAGGTCAAAATAAGAATTTTCCGGGCGCGTGAAGAGTTGAAGCGCAAAGTATCGCCGCGCGGCGCGGGTGGCGGGGATACGCTAAAATTATGAAATGCTCAAAATGGCGAATTATGTTATCGGCCGCGGCCGACTCCGAAATCACGGATGTCGAGCGCGCGTCTTTGTCCGGACATCTTAAAGAATGTCCGGATTGCCGGGCCGCCTCGGCTTCTCTTGAAGACGCGCGACGGAAACTCGCTTCCGAGCCGTCCCGTTTTTCTCCTTCCGAATTTTTCAACACTCGTCTGTCAGCCGCGATATCCTCCGAAGCTGAGCGCCGGTCGGCGTTAACTTTTTGGAAGCGCCTGCCGACCCGCGCGGTTTACGGATTTGTTTCGGCTTCGGCGGTTGCGGCTATTCTCTACATCACCATTCCCGTATTTCGCGGCAGCTTTGACGGCGTTGAGATACTGTCGACGCCCGCCGTTTCGCGCGTTCCGGCCTCCGTCGCGCTTTTGAGCGATCCCGAAGAAGATGAAAAATTCGATTTGGCCCTCGTCGATATCTATTACGGCGTTGCCGGAAATTCGGATTATAATTCCAATCTCGACGATGAAAATAACGATGTTTCCTTTATAAAGGGAAACAGGGAGGTTGTATGAAAGGTTTGACAAAGATGTTTGTTTTGATGTTGACGTTAACGTTGGGTTTCTGCGCTATTGTTCCGACGGTTTCGGCCGTCGACAAAGGTGTAAGGGACGGCGGCGAGGGCATCGGGATGGGAAAAGGCAGGGGACCCGAAATGCGACGGGAAATGCGCGGCGACAGATGGGAAAAAGCCCATGAGAAGCGCGTGGAACGTTTATCCGAGATACTTTCTCTGAGCGCCGAGCAAAAGGAAAAACTTTCCGCTATTCTTGAAGATGGGAGGAAAGAACTTAAAACCAAGCGGGAAGAGATGATGAAACGCGCACAGTCCCGCCGCGAGGCCACCGATAAGAAAATCGAAGAGATACTGACGGAAGATCAGAAAGTGAAGTTCCGCGAGCATCGCGAAGAAATGCGCCGCAAGGTTTCCGAGAAAAAAGGCGCGGATGCCGATACGGCGAAACCCGACAAGGGCTCGAAAAAATCCGCCGTCCCGCCCAAAAAATAATTAAGCGTGAATTGACCCCCCGCGGCTTTAACGCTTGCGGCGGCCGGTTCTGACCGGGCAAAAACTGTGACGATAAAAGTAAAGTCGGAAGTATTATTGAAGGCGGCGACGGCGGCGCTTGCCGCCGCCGCTTTCGTATCCTTTGCGTCGACCGCGATGAGAGCCGCCTCCGCGCGAGTGTGGCAGTGGAGCGACTCTCTGAGCGCTCTTCGAGGCGGAAGTCCGTCGCTGTTGTCGTCGATGCGAGGGGTAACCGCCGCGCGGCAGACGAGTTACGCGGCGTACTCGGCATTCCTGCCGCAATTTTCGGCTTCGGCATCGGCGGGACGTCGGGATACGGCGGGAATTGAAACCGATTCGTATTCGACGGGTATTACCGGCACGCTTTCGCTTTTTGAAGGTTTTGCCGATGTGCGAGCGGCGGCGTTAAGAAAAACAGACCTGAGCATAGCCGAGATAAGATACTCCCGCGCCGAGTCCGACGCGGTTTATAAACTCAGAGTCGCGTTTGTGGAATTGCTCTGGGCGCAGAAGCAACTGGAACTGTCGTCGGAAATCTTGGATCGTCGCCTCAAAAATTCCGAATTAGTCAGATTAAAGTACGAAGCCGGCCGCGAGGACAAGGGGTCGTATCTCAGGGTCGACGCCGACAGAAGACAGTCGGAACTCGAACTTCGCCGCGCAGAGCGCCAGGCGGCCGTTGCCGCGACCGCTTTTTTGGCGCAGTTGGGTTTTTCCGCGCGCGAAGCGCCCAAGCCGTCGGCCGAGGGAGATTTTGTTCTCGGCGAATCTCCGTCGGAGGAGCCGGATTTCGCCGCTTTGGCCGCCGAAACTCCGGAATATCTTGAATCCAAAAAACGTCTTGAATCCGCCCGTCTTAACGCGGGAGTTTCGCACAGCCGTTTCTGGCCGCAGATTTCCGCCTCCGCGGCCGCCGGTCGCAGCGGTGCGGCATATCCTCCCGAAGAAGAATCCCGCTCGGCATCCGTAAATCTTTCGTGGAGATTTTTTTCCGGCGGCGCCGATTTATTCAACGCGATGGCCGCCCGTCAGGCCTTTTTGTCCCGTCAGGACGATTTGAAAGCCGCCGGACTCGATACCGCTCTGTCCGTCGAGAGCGCCTGGCGCGATTACAGGGACGCCTTTGAGAATGTCGAGGTCAGAATGAAATATCTCGACGCTTCCATGGCACAGTCGGAGATAGTTTCCGCCCGTTATCTCAACGGTCTTGCCACTTATCAGGAATGGTATCAGGTCGAAAACGATTTTATAAGTTCTAAAAAATCATATCTCAACGCTAAAAGAGACGCCGGTCTTAAAGAGGCCGTATGGAAAAAGACGCTCGGGCTCGGCTTCAAGGGGCTACAATGACAAAGAGAAAAAAAATTATCTTTACATCAGCGGTGGTTATCGTCGCAGGTATTGCCGTCTATTTTATTTTTGGCTCTAAATCTTCCGGCGTCGCCAAAACATCTCTTGTGAAAATCGAAAGGGGCGATATCTCCGTGCGGGTTCGCGTTACGGGTTCCGTTCAGCCCAGGAACCGTCTTGAGATAAAACCGCAGGTCGCGGGCCGCATAGAAAGCATATTAGTCGTGGAAGGGCAGATGGTCTCCAAGGGGCAGACCCTCGCGTGGATGTCGTCTTCCGACCGCGCCGCGCTGCTCGATGTAGCCCGCGCCAAAGGCCCCGATGAAGTGGCCAAATGGGAGGAGACATACAGACCCGCGCCCGTGATATCGCCGCTCGACGGCTTCATAATAGCCCGCAGCAAAGAGCCGGGGCAGGCCGTTTCTCTTTCGGACGTGATTCTGGTTATGGCCGACAAACTCATACTTCGCGCCGACGTCGACGAAACCGATTTGGCGTATATGGAAAAAGGCAAAAGGGTGACCGCTTCGCTCGACGCCTATCCCGATTCGGGTTTTCGGGGCGTTATCGAACATATCGCCTACGAATCGCGTCTTGTCAGTAACGTCACGGTTTATGAAGTCAGAATCAATCCTATTAACCCGCCTAAGGATTTCCGCGCGGGTATGACGGCCAATGTGGAACTCGTTGCCGCGTCCAGCCGCGACACTCTTCTGGCGCCCTACGGAGCCATCGCGGAGCGTCGCGGAAAAAAATTCGCGCGGAAAATCGTCAACGGAAAAACCGTCGAGGAAGTGCGCGTGGAGACCGGCGTTACCGACGGCCGCAATATCGAAATAATTTCGGGTCTCAACGAAGGCGATATAATTCAGGCGTCCGGCGCCGCGTCGCATGGCGCGTCGGGCGGAAGAACCGGCTCGTCCGGAAATGCCTCGTCGTCGCCGTCGAGGGCGATGCGTTTTGTGGGGCGGTGAGAGAAGGAAATTAGGAGATTAGGGCAAAAACTTCCTAATTTCCTAATTTGAGTTAATTGAAAAACCTCGTTATTTGTCATTCTGAGTCCTTCGCGATGTCATTCTGGGTCCTTCGGCGGCGTCATTCTGAGCGTAGCGAAGAATCTCGCGGAGTTTATCTTGAGCCGAAGCGCGACCCTTCGTTTCACTCAGGGTGACAAAAGCGAAGGGTTCAGGGTGACATTTTGGACACTTTTTCAATTGACTCAATTTCCAGATGCCCCGTTTTTATAAATATGAAAGTCATAGAAATCAAAAATATCACCAAGACGTATAAAATGGGACATATCGACGTTCCCGTTTTGCGCGGAGTTTCGCTCAGTATTGAAAGCGGGGATTTCGTGGCTATAATGGGACATTCCGGCAGCGGAAAATCCACGCTTCTTAATCTTCTGGGGATTCTTGACCGTCCGACCACCGGCGAATATTTTCTGGCCGGGCGCGAAATATCCACTCTTGCCGACGATGAACTCGCTTTTTTGCGCAATCGTTTCATAGGATTCGTTTTTCAGAGTTTCAATCTTTTGTCGAGAATGACGGCGCTTGAAAACGTAATGCTTCCGCGCATTTATTCCGGCGACAAACCCGACCCGTCGAAAGCCGCCGGGTTGCTCGATAAAGTCGGACTATCCGACCGCAAAACCCACAAACCTTCCGAACTCTCCGGCGGACAACAGCAGAGGGTTGCCATCGCGCGTTCGCTCGTTACGGACCCCATGCTGATTCTTGCCGACGAGCCGACGGGCAATCTGGATTCAAAATCCGCCGAAGAAATAATCTGTGTCCTCAAAGATTTGCACGCCGCCGGCATTACAATCGTTATGGTTACGCACGAGCCCGACGTCGCGGAAGCCGCCACGCGAATCGTGCGAATTCACGACGGGATTATAGTTTCCGACGAAAGAAAAGAGTCCGGCGGTTCGCATAAATGCCAAACGGGCGTTGATGTCGCCGCGCCTCGAAGGGTCTTTAATCATGTTGAGCGCAAGGGGCTTACTTTTGACAAAATAAAAAATTACACGTCGGAGGCCTTCCGCTCTCTTTTTGCCAATAAAACCCGCTCGCTTCTTTCCATACTGGGAGTGCTTATAGGAGTGGCAAGCGTAATCGCGATGCTGGCGTTGGGAACCGGCGCGCAGGAAGATGTCAAGAAACGAATATCGTCGCTGGGTTCCAATCTTCTTATGGTGCGTCCGTCGTCGCCCAGAACCGGCGGAATTTCTCTTGACACGGGCGCGGCCATAAAATTCAATCTTGAAGACGTCAGGGCGATATCGTCGATAGCAGGCGTGGCCGGGGTGGCTCCGTATATTACGGGGCGCGGCCAGATAGTTTTCGGAAACAGAAACTGGAACACGCGCGTGGAAGGCACCACGCCGGCCTTCGCCGACATAAGAAACTCCCATCCCGAGCGGGGACGTTTTTTTACCGATAGAGAAGTGACCACCCGCGCAAAAGTGGCTCTCATAGGCAAGACCGTCGCCAGGGAACTTTTTGCCGAGCGCGACCCGCTGGGCGAGTTCGTTAAAATCAGAAGGATCGATTTTCAGATAGTGGGCATTCTGCCCGAAAAGGGTTCCAGCGGCTGGCGCGACGAAGACGACAGAGTTATCGTCCCCATAAACACGGCGATGTACCGGCTGCTCGGGCGCGAAGAAGTCGACACTCTCGACGTTCAGGTGGAAACCGCCGGACAAATGCAGGATGTCGCCGACGCCATCAAAAAGATTGTGGCGGCTGCGCACCGTCTGCCGACGGCGCGCGGCGACGCCATCGACGTAAGAAACATGGCCGACCTTCAGCAGACGATAACCGCCACCACCAAAACATTCACGTGGCTTCTGGGATCGATCGCGTTCGTGAGTTTGCTCGTCGGAGGAATAGGCATAATGAACATAATGCTGGTTTCCGTCACCGAACGCACGCGCGAGATAGGCCTGAGAAAAGCCGTCGGCGCGGCCAAGGTCGACGTAATGTTTCAGTTTGTCGTGGAAGCCGTGGCCGTCTGTGTGGCCGGCGGGATCGTCGGCATAATCACGGGGGCGGCGGCTTCATTGGCCATATCGGCTCTGGCCGGCTGGCCCACTAAAATTTCACTTTCCAGTGTATTGATAGCGTTTTTCTTCTCGGTGGCCGTCGGCGCGGTATTCGGCATCTGGCCGGCCAAAAAAGCATCGGAATTAAACCCCATAGAAGCCCTCCGTTACGAGTAGGGACAGGTCGCGACCTGTCCCTACTATCGGGAGATTGCCGCGCCCCGCCACACAACGGCGGGGCTCGCAATGACAAAATTATGGGGTTTTTCAATGGTTTCATAATAACACCATGGGCATTTTCCTGATTTTTTCATTGGCGGCCATAGCCGTATCATACGCGGCCGACAAAGAAAAAACCCGCCTCGCGATAAAAAAAGGCGTGCGGATGTTTTTTGAGCTTCTCCCGCGCGTGCTCAACACCCTTGCCGTGATAAGCATTTTGCTTTATCTGATACCACAGGACGCCATAATCAAGGTGCTTGGAAGCCAATCGGGCGTCGCCGGTTTTCTTATTGCCGCCGTCGTCGGTTCCGTGGCGCTTATACCCGCGTTCATTTCGTTTCCTCTGGCCGCGATGCTTCTTAAAGGCGGCGCGACGTACGGAGTCACGGCGGTTTTTCTGACGACGCTTATGATGGTCGGAGTTCTTACGCTGCCGATAGAAGCAAAATATTTCGGATGGAAAATGAGCATAATCCGCAATATATTCGGATTTGCCGCGGCTCTGCTCGTGGGCCTCGGAATGGCATTTTTAATGTGATATGAAAAAAATAATCAGAGCCGTCGCGGGCGGAGAATACGCGATAATATCGCTGTTCGCTCTTGCGATTATCGTTTCTAAAATCTACGGTTTTGCGCCGGGCGATACGGTTTTCATCAACTTCTGGGGATTTTTTTCGCAGATGATATCCATACTGCCCCTGATGTTTATCGTCGTGGGTCTTTTCGACGTGTGGATTCCGCAGGAGAAAGTCGCAAAGCATATCGGCGAGGGTTCCGGTCTTAAGGGCATAGCATCCGTGGTGCTTTTGGCGTCGATTCAGGCCGGGCCGCTCTACGGAGCGTTTCCCGTGGCTTATGTTATGTGGAAAAAAGGCGCCAGTCGGAGGAACATTTTTATTTATCTGGGGGCATACTCGACCATAAAAATTTCGATGATGACATTCGAGGTCGGATTCCTCGGACTTAAGTTTTCGCTGCTGCGCGCCGCGCTTACCCTGCCTGTTTACATAGTCGTGGGCTTCATTATGGAACGCTATTTCTCCCGCGATTTCAAAATGGAGTCGCCGCCTTTGAAAAAACCGTCAGGGATTTGATAGAATAGGCCTGATTTTGCGCCCATAGCTCAACTGGATAGAGCGTTTGCCTACGAAGCAAAAGGTCGCAGGTTCGAGTCCTGCTGGGCGCATTTTTTTATGACAGACGTGGAAGTTTTTCGAGTCGCGCGCCGTCCGATTTTGTCGAATGAAAAAAACAGTCCGAGGTAAACCGCCGTCCGCAGATGCGTCCGACTCGGAATATATGCGGATGGCCGTCGCCGAGGCGCGTTCGGCCCGCGCAAAGGGGGAAGTCCCCGTGGGCGCGCTGGTCGTGCTGGGCGGTAAAGTAATCGCCCGGGCGGGAAACTGTCCCATTTCATCCTGCGACCCTTCGGCGCACGCGGAAATGCTGGCCATTCGCCGCGCGGCCAAAAAAATCGGCAATTACCGTCTCGCCGGAGCGGAAATTTTCGTCACCAAGGAACCCTGCGTAATGTGCGCGGGAGCCATGGCGCACGCGCGTATAAAGCGGCTCGTATACGGCTGCCGCGACGAAAAATCAGGAGCGGCCGGCTCGGTTTTCGGGATAACGTCGTCGCCTTCGCTTAATCACACCGTAGACGTAAAAGGCGGGGTGATGGCATCCGAGTGTTCGCGGATTCTCAAAGAATTTTTCAGAAACAAAAGAAAAAAGACGTCAAAGAACTTCGGGGGTGAAATGGGTTCGACAGGAGACCTGAACCCTTCCGGCAGCAGGCGCGGTGTTGGTCGAAAGGCACCGCTTAAAAAATCGACCGTGCACAAACGCCAACACTGAAATGGCAATGGCGGCCTAACAGCCGTCACGCGCCCCGTCCGACTTCCGATAGGATGGATAGCGCGTCGATATCGGGATAGTTTCACGCGCGCGCGTTTCGTCGCGCCTGGAGCGAAAATCTAACGGAACTGGCCGTAGGGCGGTTCGGTCCGGTGACAGCCCTCCGGCGAGACCAACTCCGGAACAAGCCTGTAGAGACCGTAGGACTCATCTTCTGGACGCGGGTTCGATTCCCGCCACCTCCACCAAGTTTTGGTTTCAAATATAGTAGCGAGCGGGGCATTACAAACATTATGGGTATGCTCTGTTCGATTAGTGATATTATGGCCAAAACAGATTGGAAAAAAAAGTTTCTCAATAAAATTATTTGTGGAAGCGCCGTTGATGTAATGCGGGAAATACCCAAATGCTCGGTTGATTTGGTAATAACTTCCCCGCCATACAATCTTAAAAATTCCACAGGTAATGGTATGAAAGATGGCCGTGGCGGTAAGTGGGCCAACGCCGCTTTGCAAAATGGGCGCGCAAACTACGATACGGTTGAAATTTGCAACCACTGCGGCGAGAGCGTTTCTTTCGGATCTGGTAAGTTCGTTAACAGAATTCCAGATTTGAATGATATCCTTACGAGGATTGATAACGGACTATTGTTTTCCGTGGGTGATTTTGTTTGTGCCGAATGCGATGATAGCCCGCTAACATAAAATGAGCGACCTAACTTCAGAAAAAGTAATAGAAGACATTTTAACGACGGATAAATCCATATTGGCGGAAATTCTGTCTTTGAATTTTTCCGATTTAAGTTTGATTGCAAGGCAGAGAACCGTCCCATCCGGTAAATTAGATATGTTGTATTTGCATAAAGACAAAATTCTTTTACTGGAATTGAAAGTGGTGCCTTTTTATAAAGAAATTATCCACCAAATAAATGGCTACGAAAGAGATTTGGTTGAAATACAGCGACAAAATAAACTTATTGACGCAAAAATTCGCAAAATTATTATTGTTACTTTTGCGAAAGAAAGTGATTATAAATTATGCGGCGAAAACCAAATTGACTTGATCACCTATAGCCCAGAAGTTGTTTTATCAAGATATTATGAGAATTTTAAAGAACTCTCATCTTTTCTTAAGATACAATCTGGTGATTTCGGCGTTGTCAGATTGGGTCTGCTCAAGAATGCCTTGACTCATTTGTTCAATGGCCATGTGATAGGTGAAATTTGTAGGTTTGAGAATAGGTCAGAAAAAACTATTCGCAACAAACTATCAGTGGCTATACTTTTGAATTTACTAGGCAAACACAAAAAAAGTTTTTTCTTAACGGATTTGGGGAATCAATTCCTTGAATCCGGCGAGAAGATTCTTGACGATAGGATGAATCAGGAGCAAATTGAACTGATTTCGAGCTTTGTCAAAGAAAATCCGTTTTATTCATCAATCACCTATACGATACTATCCTTTGTAGAAAGCGTCTTTGTGCTTTCCAAAAATATTTATCCGGTTCCAATGGCGGATGTGCGGGATTATTTTGTGAAGTCGGTCGGAAAAGCAGGGACTTGGCGGACACCAAAATCTAAGAATACAGCATCTTACATTTTTTCAAACTATGCATGTGAGTTTGGAGTTTTTAGTGAAAATACATAATGGATTTTACATTACGCCAAAAGGAATACAGGCAATATTGTTGTTGCAGTTAAACCGCTCAATAAAGTTGATTGAGAATAGAAAATAAACCCTGATACCCAATATACTTGATGTTCATGCGGGTTAAAGCCGAGTGCCGGAAAGAATGCTGGAAATATGGCAAAGATTATGATGTTGCAGAAATTCAGTTTCGAGGGATTTTTGAAAGCGTTAGAAGATGGAAAAATTCTCGTTGATTTTGACGCCCGCACAGGGCACAATCACGGCACAAAATTCCGGATGAGACAGGATTGTTTGCCGATGTTGTATGAGGGCGTGAGGTCTATTATTTAAAGTGAAGCATTGCTAATGTGTTTTCATAAATATTAAAATCAGGGAAAAAAATGATACGGAACTTTTTGATTGAGCACCGACTGCTTATGCCGCTGATATTCGTATCCGGCGGTATCGTCGCCGGGCTGGTGTTTGAAAAAATTGTCTTGCTGTGGCTTAAAAAAGTTACATCCCGCACCGAATGGGAAGGCGACGACATTATCGTCGGCGCGCTCAAAGGAATGACCTTTCTGTGGTTCGCGCTTTTGGGCGTCTGGCTTGCGGCGGCATCGGCTCCCGTGAGCGCCGAAATCGAAGGCCATCTGCGGCGTCTGGTCGCCGTGGGCTACATTCTCTCGGTCACTTTTGTGGCTATGCGCGCGGCCGTGGGTTTCGTCAAACTTTACGCCGCAAAAGCGGCCGGCGTTCTTCCGCCGTCGTCGATATTCATTAATCTCACCCGCACCGTAGTTTTCGGCATAGGCGTTCTTGTCATACTTCAGACGCTGGGGATTTCCATAACTCCGCTTCTGACCGCCTTGGGCGTAGGCGGTCTGGCCGTCGCGCTGGCTTTGCAGGACACCCTGTCAAATTTTTTCTCGGGCCTGCAGATTCTTCTCTCGCGGCAGATAAAACCCGGAGATTACATAAAGCTTGAAACGGGCGAAGAGGGCTACGTCGTCGACATAACCTGGAGAAACACCACGATACGGGCGCTTCCCAACAACGTTGTCGTAATTCCCAATGCCAAAATCGCCTCGTCGCTCGTCACAAATTATTACATGCCCGACAAGGAAATAGCCGTTTTGATGCAGGTGGGCGTGGGCTACGAAAGCGATCTTGAAAAGGTCGAGCGAGTCACAATCGAAGCGGCAAGGGAAGTTATGAAGACGGTAACGGGCGGCGTTGAGACGTTCGAGCCGTTCATCAGGTATCACACGTTCGGCGATTTCGCCATAGGTTTTTCGGTGATAATGCGCGGCAAAGAGTTTACAGATCAGTTCCTCGTAAAACACGAATTTGTCAAGAAACTCCACGCCCGCTACAAGAGCGAAGGCATAAACATCCCCTTTCCGATAAGAACTCTTGAGATGAGAAACACCGGCGACGGCGCCGCGCCCGTGGTTGTCTCCGTGGCTGCCGGTAAAAACAAATGAACAGAGACGCAACCGCATTTTTCGTCAATATTCTTGTGCCTCTTGTGACGGGTGCGGTCTATTTCATAATGGCCGCCGAGATAAAGCGAGTCACTAAAATCCGCAAGCTTATGTTCGGCGAGATCGGATACAACAAAGCGTTCACGGCTTTTCTGCTGTTCGGGTTTTACTTCGTCACGCGTCCTCTTCAGAACGTGCTCGGCCCGCATCCCTGGCCGATGGTCATAAACTCGGTGCGGCAGTTTTTTCTTATGGCCGTGATAGCTCCGTCGATTCTGGTGGGAATTCTTCACTGGGTCCCCAGCGAAAAGGGAACGCCCAAATCCACGGCCGTAGCCGCCTACGCCGGCGGATTCCTGATGGCGATGATTTTTATTCTCGTCAACTCGATGGCTATCGACGGTTCCAAGATTCTGGCCGAGTTCGGCGGCTGGAAAATATACGACGCCAAGTGGTTTACGTCGGGGAGCGTCTCTTCGTCCGACTTCGCGTTGCCGAAGGCGCGCCTTATAGTGATACATCTTATAACTCAGCTGGTTACTCCGGTGGGATATTTTCTTTTGGCCGCGGCCTATGTGCGCCACAGAAGGTACAACTATCCGATGAGCTCGGTGTATAACTTGATTCCCAAAAAGTGGAAGTATCTGGAGGCGGGTTTGCTGATTTTCGCTATTTCCATGATAACGGCGGGATTCGCGGCTTTCTTCGGGCAGTACTACACTTATCTGTGGGTCATTTATTTCGCGGCTTCCGCCGTGGCGGGCGTGATAGAACTCATCAGCGTAAAAATTCCTCCGCGGGAAGCCCCGGCGGATTTGCAGAACTGAAACTTCCTTCCGTTGTCCGTCAGAAAAACAGCCACATCATCAAAATCGAAATAAAGGCGCTTGCCGCTCCCACCACCGCGCCCAGTTTCAGCCATTCTCCGAAACTCACCCTGTAATTGGTTTTCTTTTCTAAAATTCCCAGCGCCACTATATTTGCCGACGACCCTATCATCGTAACGTTTCCGCCGTAACATCCGCCGAAGAGCAGAGCCCACCACAGCAGACCTTTGTCCGCTATGTTCATATTTCTTATCACGGGGACATAAGACGCCACCACGACGACGTTATCGAGTATACTTGAGAAGAATCCGCTTGAAAACAGCACCGTCGCCGCCAGCGCCTTTTTTGCGTTCACAACGTCGAGCATTTTTTGCGCCAGAGCGGCGGCTATACCCGAACTCTGGATGACCCCTGCCTGCGCGAAAAGAAACATAAAAAACAGAATCGACTGCCATTCGACTTCGCGCTCTATGTAATATCTGGCCTTGTCGTGACGGTAGAGCATTACTATGCCGGCCGAAATCACGGGCAGCATCATCAAAAGCGTGTTTTCATGCACGCCGGCCAAGGCCTCTATGCGCTTATGAAACGCCATCAGCAGCACCGTGGCCCCGAATATCATCATGCTTATCTTGGTTTTTCTGTCGGGGGGAATCGATATAAGATAGAAAAAACCTTTGTTGTCGGCGTGCGCTTTGAGTTTTTCGTCGAGTTCGCCTATGTATTTTCTGAACCAAAATATCATAATTGCTATGGTCGCGGCAAGTACTATAATCGATACGGGCAGACCCCGCAAAAGAAAATCTTCAAACGATAGTTTTCCGCGCGCCGCTATCAGTATTCCGACGGGATTTCCCAAAAGAGTCGCCGCCGAGCCCACGTTTGTGGCCATCACGGAAGAAATAATAAGAGGCGTCGGGCGCACTTCAAAAAACATGCATATATCGAGAATCACGGCCGTCATTATCATTATGGAAGTTACCTCTCCCATAAGCCCCGATAGCACTGCGGACACGACGGCAAGTCCCGCGAACAGCCGTATGCCGGTAAGTTTCTTTATCCTTAAAATTTCCGTCACGAACCAGTAAAAGAAGCCGGATTCCTTCATCATCCCGACTATTATCATCATTCCGATGAGAAACAGAATAACGTCGAGCGACGCGTATCTTAAGAAATCCTCAAGCTCCACCGCGTTTATCGTAAGAAGAAGTCCGCTGCCCAGAAAAACAAAGCTCAGACGGAAATCCCAGAAAAAAAGCGTGCCGAATATGGACGAGGAGAATATAAGGGCGATGATAATTTGTCTGGTGTCGAGGCCCATAAGCGCGCCGGCCCCCGCGGCTGTCAAAGACGATAGAATCAGGTAGATAAATCTTTTTTTCATATTTTTACGATTTTAGAACTTGAATCAATTGAAAAACCACGTTATTTGTCATTCTGAGTCCTTCGGCAAGCGTCATTCTGGGTCCTTCGGCGGCGTCATTCTGAGCGTAGCGAAGAATCTCATAATGCCTCAGGATAAACTCCGCGAACTGAGTGGGACGAGATCCTTCGCTACGCTCAGGATGACAGAAGGCGAAGGGTTCAGGGTAACATTGAGGACACTTTTTCAATTGACTCAACTTAAAAGAAAAAGGCCGCGATGCCCATGATTATAAAAATAGATGCCGCCGCCCGCGAGACGATTTTTTTGTTGATTTTTGAAGCCGCGGCGTCGCCCAGCCATATGGCGCCCGCGCTCAATACGGCCAGCGCGGCAAGCGTTCCGGTCAAAACCGCCGCCGGATGGAATTTGGTCGCAAACAGCGCCGCGGCCACTTGTGTCTTGTCGCCCCATTCCAAAATGGAAACCGTCGCGAAAGCCGCGGCAAAGGGCGACATTGCCGCGGCGCCGGAAGATTTTTTTCCGTCGTCGTCCGACTCCGCCCGTAAAGACAATAATCCGAACAGTATAAATAAAACGCCCGACGCTATTTTGACCCATCGCATCGGAATAACTTCCACGGCGAGCGCCCCGAAGGCCACCGCGGCTCCGTCGACCAGAAGAAATGCCGTCATTGCGCCGGCAAGAAGAGCCCGCCGGTTACCCCGCCGCCCGCTCGAAAGCACAAGCAGAGATATTTGTGTTTTATCGCCGAGTTCCGCCAAAGCTATAGTCGCAAAAGGAATGATAAATCCGAGCATTGTTCTTATTGGCAATTTAGGTTTTTGGGAGTGTTCCGGGCGCTTAAAACAAATCGGCAGAAATGCGCCGCGGAACATTTTTATTATATCATTTTTGAAAAACCGATTTTTGCCGTCGGTAATTTGCGCGACGGTATTGACAAGGCGCGAAAAAAAGTTGTACACTGACCCACGGTTTCATGAAAAACCCGTCGCAACTTGCCGCTGTCGCGGTATTGAGGCGAAGGATAAAGAGCGCTTTCGGGCGCACGGAGGAAAGTTATGGCAGAAGGCAGATGTATGAAGTGCAAAAAGCAGGTCGAGATAAAGGACGGCAAAGAGATAGAGATGAAGGGCGGCAGAAGAGCGCTTCAGGGCGTGTGCCCCGATTGCGGCACAAAAGTATTCCGCATACTCGGCAAGAAGAAATAAGCGTTCGTATTTTATCCGCTGAAAGCGGAACCACCGCCGGCCGAAACATAATCGCAATGAGAGTTTCCCGGCGGAGTGTTCTTGTGTATGGCATCATGTTCCGGGGAGGAACGATATGTCTTTGAAAATTGTAGTGGCTGTATTGGTTATCGGAGTGATGGTTTCCGGGTGCGCCACGGTAAATGTTGAGGCGCCCAGGGGCCAGAGCGTTATCCTTCAACCGTCCGTAGAATCTCAACCGGTAGTGTCAAAGGGCAAGATTTGGTACGCGCTTTACGGGCTTGTGCCGATTACGTCCAACAGTACGGCGGATGTAATCAAGAAAGAAAAGCTCAAAGAGGCATCTTTCCGCACGTATTATGGTTTTGATGATTATCTTATATCGATAATCACCGGTATAATAACCGTTCAACCCAAGACGCTTGAAGTAAGAGGCAAGTAACGTCTCTTGAAGGTTGCTTGATACAATGCAACTCGGGGTTCATGCTGTGCGTCCCGATTGCGGCGCAGAAGTATTCCGCATACTCGGCAAGAAGAAATAAGTGTTCGTTCTTTTCGCAGAATTTGCGATCATCCGGAACGGCCGTGTTTCGGTGTAAACCGGATAGCGGCCGCTCCGGTTTTTTTTTAGAAAGGCAACCGGCGTCAGACCCTTCCTCCGCAAGAGTGAAATTAATTTTATGAACAGGCATCGTCGCGGACGGCGACATTACCGTCCGCGTTATTCGCCGCCGCCCGCGACACCTCCAGGGCATTCGGTCAATTCTCCGTCGACCGCCGCGTCCATATCCCCGATATCGAAATTTCTGCGGCAGCGCGTCGGAAGATTTCTGCTGTATTTTGCGGCCGTCGCGATAGTTTACTGGCTTCTCTTCGACGAATCGGGGCTGCAATTTAAGGGCGCGGAAAAATCCCTGATGGCTCCCGCCTACAGCGTGGCTCCGTCGGCGGGGGGTGTGTTCAAGGGTTACGAATCAAAGACCGTTTTTGTGACCGAAATTTTCGACGGCGACACGGTCCGCACGCGCGACGGAGAGGTGATAAGATATTTGGGCATAGACACGCCGGAAATGAACTACGGCAAGGGCCGCCCGCAGCCCGGAGCCGTCGAGGCGACCGCCCGCAACCGCCGGCTCGTTTACCAAAAAAAAATCGTTCTGCTGATTCATCCCATGGAGAGGAAAGACGCATACGGCCGAACGCTGGCGTATCTGCTGCTCGACGATGGCGACGAATACGCAAGCGTGAATCATATACTGGTCGCCGAAGGACACGCCCGCGAGGCCTACGGCAAACTGCGCGTACCCGCCCGCATAAAAAAAAGTTTCTCGTCCGGCCAAAAATAATCTCTCGGAGTTTTTAGTCGATTTGTGTTACACTACATAATAGACGGCAGCAATCTTTTGTATTTTTCCGGCTACGTGGACGATTGCGACGGCGACGTCGTTCTGGCCCGCGAGGAACTCACCCGCGCCGTAGCGGCCGCGCTCGAAGAAACCGAGTCGTCGGGAAAACCCGCGAAAATGACCCTGGTATACGATGTCCATTCGTGGGTCGGCCCGACGGATGAACGCGTCGGCGAGCTCAGAATATCCTTCGCCGTGGGCCCGAAGGAAACCCAGCCGGCCGACCGCGAAATATTATCTCTGATAGAGCGCAGTACCCACGGCGCCGACGAGCTTATTCTTGTTACCGACGATGGCTCCCTGCGCCGCGAGGCGATGTATTTCGGCTGCCGGCTTGTCGGCTGCGAAAAATTCTGGACAGATTTCGGACTTCATTACCGCTGAAAACTTTTTAGGAGCGAACGCTATGAACCGTATCGTGATAATCGACGAAAAACTCTGCACCGCCTGCGGCGCCTGTGTGGAACTGTGTCCGCAGAAAATACTCTATATCGACGAAAAAAATAACGTCTGCAAAGTGGCCGACGAAAACCGCTGCGACAAACTTCGCGGCTGCGAACGCGTCTGCCCGGTGGAAGCGATAAAAATTCGCTGAAAGGAAAAAAATTATGTCCGGCATAAAAATAATTCTCGACCCGCCCAAAAGGCGGGAGTATCTCGACGGCCTTCTGGCGCTCGACGGACTTTCGCACATAAAAGAGGATCCCGCCGCGGCGTATTGCCCGGTATCGCTGACGTCTACGCCCGACGAACTTAAAGAAGTCGTACGCGCGCGTCAGCAAATTCTCGTCGAAAAAGTGTTGAAACCCGCGGGGATCACCGCCTACGATCCCGAATCCGCGCCGTTTTCGCCGGACAAGAACATCTCCGCGCGGCCGGACAAAATATACGCCGTCGATTCGTCGAAAATCGCGGGGACGAGGTTTTTCGTCGGACACAACATATTGCCGTCGACGGGCGCGGGCGTCGAAGCCGAAAAGGCCAAAATCTATAACCGCGTCGCGGTAATGCTGATGGATAAAAATGTCCGCGTTTCCAGAATGCAGCCCAACAGAACGATTTATCTGGAATATTCGGATTTCTCCGCGCAAGCCGGACGTTTCGCGGAGGTTTTTGAGCTTCTTATGAAGTACGAACCGGGCGCCGGCCTTAACGGAGACCTGCCTGCGCTGCTTGGTTTTGATAAAACGACCGGCGAAGTCGCAGACCTTGAACAAGTCGTCTACGAAAAATTCGCCGACCTCAGATACCATTACGACGGAAATACGCCGGTGCTGAAACTTCGCGCCGAAAATCCTGAGATATTCCGCGAAAATCGCGGCTGATTCAGGGCGTCGCCGGAAACATCACACGGGAGTTTTATGGCGATCAAAAAAATTCCGATCGTTTTTGGTGTCGCGGTTCTGTCGCTGGGCTTGTGCGGCATATTGAGGCCTATGGAGGTTTTTGCCGTGGACAAAAAATACAACCCGCTCACACCCGAAGAAGAAAAAGTC
This sequence comes from Elusimicrobia bacterium HGW-Elusimicrobia-1, assembly GCA_002841695.1. Taxonomy (NCBI): domain Bacteria; kingdom Pseudomonadati; phylum Elusimicrobiota; species Elusimicrobia bacterium HGW-Elusimicrobia-1. Next base: position 145,319 of record PHAN01000003.1, read on the forward strand.
ATCATTAACAAAGGCACCATGCCCGCATCGCCGAAAAACTCATCAAAATACTCCGCGAAAAAGGTTATAATGTCGTAACCGAAGTCACGAAAGCCGCCGCGTTTTGGCCTGCCGAAGATTATCACCAGAGATATTACGAAAAAACCAAGAAGCAGCCGTATTGCCACTTTCGACAGAAGAGGTTTTAATTGGCTGTCGGCTCGAGACAAAAACATCCTCCCCCGACGGAAAAACACCAACCGAGACTTAACCGATATTAACGTTTTTTACCCCTTTGTTGCGGCTACCCGACATCCTTTCGACACCCCGAAAATTATTTTTTGCGGTCATTTTCGGTGTGGCGCTACGAAGTCGAGCGGTTGATTGTAAGAAGACGAAATTATGTTTATCCGTGGAGTTTCCAAGTTTCGGAACCGCCGATTTCGGCCGCCGATGTTCCGACATTGCGGACATTTATCAGCAAAGGGCGGGAAACAGGACGAATCAGTTATGTTTATGACACAGCAAAGAATGTTTTGAACAAATTGAATCTCATAAAGGGGAGCAAATTGTTGAACGCCGGAAGAGCGTTGTTTTGCAAAGATAACGGTATCGAAGCAAGGGCGGCGGTTTTTGCCACGAATGAAAAAACAACTTTTTTGGATATTCAACTGTTTAAGGGTACGCTTTTTGACATTATCAATCAGTGTGAAACTTATATCAAAGAACACATTAATTGGCGCGCAGATATAACAGGATTCAAGAGAGTGGAAATTCCCGAAGTGCCGATCAATGCCGTGCGCGAGGCAATTGTCAATTCCCTGTGCCACCGCGACTTCGGTAATCCCGGCGGAAATGAAATCGCAATTTATAAAAGTAGAATAGAGATATTTAACCCGGGGCAATTCCCTTATGATTTTTCGCCGGATGATTTTATCCGGGGCGAGGAGAGAAGCATTCCGCGTAATCCGCCTATCGCGGATATTTTCTATCTTACGAGAGATATCGAAAAATGGGGTTCCGGCCTAAAGAGAATCAGCGACGAATGCCGCGCGTCCGGCATAAAGGTTGAGTTCAAGAAAATAAAAAGCGGGTTTGTGGTAGTGTTTCATCGCCCCGCTGTCAAAGGCGGTCTGCTCGGCGCGCGGTCAGAGGAAAAGACCGCCGGTAAGAGGGTCGGAAGGTTGGGAGTAAAGTTGGGAGAAAGGTTGGGAGTAAAGTTGGGAGAAAATGAAACGAAGATTTTGAACTTGGTACTCGCGAATAAGTTCGCCACCATAAGTTTTATAGCGGAATCAATCGGCATCAGCACGACGGCGGTTGAGAAGAATCTTTCAAAACTCAAAGCAAAGGGTGTGTTGCGCCGTGTCGGTTCCGATAGAAGCGGTCAGTGGGAAGTTCTGAAATAAACTTTTGTCGGGCAGGTGTAAACAGTAAAGCGGCGATACTTTTAGAAATAACCAAGCACGTCGGACGATTGGTTTCATGGGTGGAAAAACTTTCCGGGGATTGATGCTGATATGGTAAGATATCGGGCATTGCTGGCCGTCCCCGCCGCTTATTTCGAAAATTGACCCACCTTTCGACGGTTTGAAGGAAACTACCGGTCACTTTTTGGACACTTTCCGCAATCGGCAATAAAAACTCCCGACGGAATCTTTCGACGGTAATCAGCGGTTTTTGAGAGCTTTTCGCGTTACGCGAAAGGACGTCTCTTGCTCCTCGGGCAGGTGACGGCAAAACCGTTGCCCTGCCGCGCCTCATCGGAACCATCGTAACAACTTCGTAACAATTATTTTGTATAAATACTTGTGTTCGGACTCATCGGCTTTGTAGCGGGCGCATTGCTAT